>NZ_JAJCHL010000209.1:0-687 GCF_020554505.1 Caldibacillus sp. 210928-DFI.2.18 | reverse complement strand
TCATTTGGCATTGACAACAATCACAAATCGTATTTTCCGGATGATAATGAATGGCCTTTACTTCAACATTTTCATGTAATGAATCATTTCGTTTTTTATTTTGAACTTTGCGTACAACAGTATAAGAAATCGTCTGTTGGCTTTGTTCTTCTGTGTGCTCAGAATCATTAAAAGACGGGTCATCGTCAAATAATGATATTTGTCCATCAAGTGTATTGTATTTAGATTTCTCTGTTTTCGATCCATATAAAAGTTTTGTTAAATAGCGAACTTGCTCAGTTAGTGATTTAATCTGTTTGGACAATGCTTCATTCTGTTGATTAGAATGAGCCAATTGTTCTTTAAGAAGTCGAATTAATTTCTCGTTTTGATTCTGATTATTAGATGAAGCATTAACCAAAAGATTCACCACCATTCATTCAAATAAGATAGTTCTAGTATAGCATTTTAAGCATAGTAAATACAGCTTTAAATCAACTTTTTGATAGATTTAAAATTGCCCTTTTTGAGAAGGTTGAATAGCTTTTGGCTGCTGAATGGATAATCCTTCTAATAACCAGCGGAGTTCTTGTTGTGACAGATTTCGTACTTCCTTTTCGTTTCTTGGCCATTGAAGTTTTCCATTATCTAAACGCTTATAAAGCATGGCGAAGCCGTCACCGTCAAAATATAAACATTTATAACGAT
>NZ_JAJCHL010000207.1:0-701 GCF_020554505.1 Caldibacillus sp. 210928-DFI.2.18 | reverse complement strand
TACATTCATGTCATTATTTATAGTATGAAAAAAAGCCTACATTCATGTCATTATTCATATTATTAAGAATGCTTAGTTTTTACCTTAGTTAAACCGGCAAGCTAATAGTATGTAATTGGTCCGTACAATTATATTGCAAACTATAAAGATAATACTGGCAAATATTTCGTGGATCCCCCTTAACGGCATCCCGAAACATATTAGTAAATGTTTTAAATGTATTTGAATTCCCCCATGATACGGCCAATCCTAGCAGATGTTTCGCTTTAGCTTTAGACAGCAGCCTAGCGATAGCAATCCTTTTTTCATTATAAAAATCACGAACCTCGGACATTCCACTAATAATCACCCCGCCTAGAGCCCGATCTTTATGAGACAGCAAAAATTCCAACACTACCGAACCACCCGTCGAATATCCGCAGATTACCGCCTTTTCAATACTAAGATGGTCCATGAGCTTCGCGATATCGTTGGCAATCATCCGATAGGTGATAGGCTCTTTTGAATAACCACTCCGTCCATGTCCTCTTAAATCAAAAGTAATTACCTTGTATTGTAATGACAAGCCTTCGAGTTGGTAGGTGAAATTGGCACTGGTTAGTAACGGGGGGTTAAGAAAAACCGGGCAAAGTACGCCCGGTCCTTTTCTCTTCGCTGATGTTTACAGATAATCCGTTAATTTATATTCCGTTCCATATATC
>NZ_JAJCHL010000206.1:0-704 GCF_020554505.1 Caldibacillus sp. 210928-DFI.2.18 | reverse complement strand
TTTTTTTATGGTGTTTATTGTCCAAGAAAAAAGAAATGATATGAGGCATTAGCACGGCGTAAGTATGGGTGCTATTGCAGCTCCAGTATTAGTCCAAGAAAAAAGAAATGATATGAGGCATTAGCACTTTAAAATGCGATAGTGATAAAAAATTGTCGAATCTGGTCCAAGAAAAAAGAAATGATATGAGGCATTAGCACCTTTAATAACTCGTTTGTGACCACCTAGATCACCCCTCGTCCAAGAAAAAAGAAATGATATGAGGCATTAGCACAAACCCGCAAAAAATAAGCTGTTGACGAGTCTAGTTAGGTCCAAGAAAAAAGAAATGATACGAGGCATTAGCACTTGTCAATCCTCGAAAATGCCGGGCGGACGGGCTTGCCAGTCCAAGAAAAAAGAAATGAAACGAGGCATTAGCACCCACCACCGACGGCGTCCACGCCAATTGCCTGCTTGTCCAAGAAAAAAGAAATGATACGAGGCATTAGCACAACAATATAAACGACTACTTTACCGTGTTCAAGAAAAAAGAAATGATATGAGGCATTAGCACGATGGGATGGGAGAGAGAGGACAGTTCTACTCTTGCTGTATCCAGCTTCTTTTACTTTATCCGGTATCATTTCTTCACTTCTTTCTGCACATAAAAAAGCACCTAACTATTTGGATAAGTTAAGTGCTTTTATTTCCGTTTGAAGTTG
>NZ_JAJCHL010000205.1:0-723 GCF_020554505.1 Caldibacillus sp. 210928-DFI.2.18 | reverse complement strand
GTGGAGTTTCCCGAGCAAAAGTGACGACGAGAAAGAGTTTCGTCGCCAAAAAGTGAGTTTTTTACCCCAAAGTGGTGACGAGAAGAGGTCTCGTCGCCAAAAAGTGGCGTTTTTCGGCTCAAAATGACGACGAGAAAGAGTCTCGTCGTCAAAAAATGGCGTTTTTCGACTCAAAAAGGTGACGAGAAGAGGTCTCGTCGCCAAAAAGTGGAGTTTTCCAGCTCAAAATGACGACGAGAAAGGGTCTCGTCGTCAAAAAAGTGAGTTTTTTACTCCAAAGTGGTGACGAGAAAGAGTCTCGTCGCTAAAAAGTGGAGTTTCCCGAGCAAAAGTGACGACGAGAAGTGGTCTCGTCGCCAAAAATGAGTATTTTCCGGCTCAAAAAGTTGACGAGAAGAGGTCTCGTCGCCAAAAAATGGAGTTTCTCGGCTCAAAATGACGACGAGAAAGAGTCTCGTCGCCAAAAAATGGTGTTTTTCGCCCAAAAAGGGTGACGAGAAGAGGTCTCGTCGCCAAAAAATGGCGTTTTTCGCCCAAAAAAGGTGACGAGAAGAGGTCTCGTCGCCAAAAAATGGAGTTTCCCGAGCAAAAATGACGACGAGAAAGAGTCTCGTCGCCAAAAAAGTGAGTTTTTTACCCCAAAGTGGTGACGAGAAAGAGTCTCGTCGCCAAAAAGTGGAGTTTTCCGGCTCAAAATGACGACGAGAAAGAGTCTCGTCGCCA
>NZ_JAJCHL010000204.1:0-729 GCF_020554505.1 Caldibacillus sp. 210928-DFI.2.18 | reverse complement strand
TGGTTCATCGCAGTTTAGTATGGAAAAAAACTGTCAACAATAATACTACCAATAAAATTGACAAGGTGGTAGTTTGAAAATGACAGAGAATGAATTATTACAAATGGCACTAAATCTCGGTTCTGGATGGAAAGTAGATTATGTTGAATTTAATCCTGATGAAAAAAAATTAAACATATTCATCTCTACGGTAAAAGGAAGTACATTTGAGTGTCCTACCTGCGGGAATCAGGCTCCTATTTACGATCACGGACGTGAACGGATATGGAGGCATTTAAACTTCTTTCAATTTGAAACCTATATTCACGGTAGATTACCTCGTACCTACTGTTCACAATGTAATGGATCACCTAAAACAATAAGACCTAATTGGACACGTGAACGCTCAGGCTTTTCAGTTTACTTTGAAGCATTTGTCATCCTTTTAATGAAAGCCATGCCTGTTAAAAAGGTAGCTAACCTGATAAATGAACATGATACAACCCTTTGGCCAATACTACATCACTATGTGGAAGAAGCTCGTGAAAGAGAAGATTTTTCTTCTGTACAACATGTTGGTTTTGATGAAACATCAAGAAGAAAAGGCCACGAGTATGTCTCTATTTTCATGGATCTTGAAAAACGTAAAGTTATTTCTGTTACAGAAGGCAAAGATCAACATACTTTAAAAGGTTTTAAACAGGATTTAATGGTTCATGGCGGTCACCCGGATAACATAAAAGAAATCAG
>NZ_JAJCHL010000203.1:0-749 GCF_020554505.1 Caldibacillus sp. 210928-DFI.2.18 | reverse complement strand
CGCAAGCCCCCACTTCAAACAGACCGTTAGGTCGTTAAGTGGTGGGTTGTTGACTACGCACCATTGCCTTTATTGAATGTTCATTGCTCATCTGCAATAAATTTACGATATGTCTGCCCACTTGACCGTTGGCACCGATTAAAAATACTTTCACTAATATCTCCAACCTTGCAATAGAGTATAAGCACTTATATTATTTCAAAAGTTGATCTCCAATTCAATCATGAGGCTTTATTTTACGGAATACTACATGTGTCAAGCAGTCAGCAAAATCCTTTTTTATTTTAATAATTTGAAAATCAAGGGGTTTCCTATTCATTCCTCATTTAAGCATTGGAGGCAGGAAGATGTTATACAATTATTTCACTTTGTTACGCTAACTGATTTTTCTATTTCTTTTCATCCAGTTAGTTATCTACCTAATCATCTGACATTTATCTTGCAAAACGTAAAGCAATGTCACTACATTTTTGATTACAACTGTGATGAATAAAAGCTAATTTCGTCTCTTACAATCTTTAATCGCACCGAGTGGAAATCATATGAGTATAGATAAGAAAATTACGGAAATTTAGAATGAAGAAATATAAAAAGTAATGATTTTTTTATATACTGATTCAGTAGTGAAGAAATTTTAAAGGTTGATAAAATGACATAGAAAAGGAATTGGGTAATGAGTAGACCGGCATCATATAGGGATAGACTGCCTTTGACTATATGCAAGCTTTATTATGGATAGGCAGTCTAGG
>NZ_JAJCHL010000202.1:0-790 GCF_020554505.1 Caldibacillus sp. 210928-DFI.2.18 | reverse complement strand
ATCATGCCCCTTATGACCTGGGCTACACACGTGCTACAATGGATGGTACAAAGGGTTGCGAAGCCGCGAGGCAGAGCTAATCCCAGAAAACCATTCTCAGTTCGGATTGCAGGCTGCAACTCGCCTGCATGAAGCCGGAATCGCTAGTAATCGCGGATCAGCATGCCGCGGTGAATACGTTCCCGGGCCTTGTACACACCGCCCGTCACACCACGAGAGTTTGTAACACCCGAAGTCGGTGAGGTAACCGTAAGGAGCCAGCCGCCGAAGGTGGGACAGATGATTGGGGTGAAGTCGTAACAAGGTAGCCGTATCGGAAGGTGCGGCTGGATCACCTCCTTTCTAAGGATATTTATGGAACACACGTTCAAGTGTGACAAACGTCTTTGTCTTGTCAGTTTTGAGGGTTCAATACTCTCAATTATTATTCGTTCTTTGAAAACTAGATAACAATGTAAGGCGAAAAGAAAAGCTGAGGCGACTCAAGTAAAATCACAGATTTTACTTTGCGAGGTAATGCTGACGAAGCGTTCCTTATGCTCAGCGACGTACAAACTGGAACACGCCGCAATGAGATAAAGGAAACACGATGAGGTAACGAGTCGATGTTGACTTATCGTAGTGGAGGCGGGTGAAGTTTGCTAGTCGCTAGAAGCCGAAGCTAGACAAATAAACCGAGTAAACATTAAAATGGATGTAATGATCGCTCATTACTGAAATTTATATCTTTTTAACGGTTAAGTTAGAAAGGGCGCACGGTGGATGCCTTGGCACTAGGAGCCGATGAAGG
>NZ_JAJCHL010000201.1:0-823 GCF_020554505.1 Caldibacillus sp. 210928-DFI.2.18 | reverse complement strand
ATTTTTTAGGGAATCAATGGGCAATGTGACAACAGCTAAGGATTTCCTCACCCATTATTTGCCCAAAAATGTCTTGCAAATTATCGACTTAAACACATTGGAACCACAAAAAGATAGCTTTATCAATCAAGAACTGGAAGAAGGTTTTTCCGATTTACTTTTCAAGGTAGACATATCCGGAAAAGAAGGTTATCTTTACTTTCTTTTTGAGCACAAAAGTTATCCGGATAAAGGGATTTCCCTTCAACTGTTGAAATATATGGTTGAAATTTGGGAAGCTAAAATGAATAAGGAAGAGCAACAGCAGCTACCGATTGTCATCCCACTCGTTATCTATCATGGAAAAACAAGTTGGTCGATTCCAACAAGCTTGGGAGCCAATCTAAATGGGTATGAAGAACTTCCAAAAGATGTCAAGGTCCATGTCCCGGATTTTGACTACATCATTTATGACATATCCGGTTTTTCTGATGAAGAAATTAAAGGCAAAGTACAAACCCGGATTCTACTGACACTACTTCGTGATATATTCACAAAAGACATCGACGAACTCATACACTCTATTCTTAAATGTATCCACTACTTACTAGAGCTGGAAGATAAACAAACAGGCATTGAATTTTTAGAAACGATGATACGATATGTTTTTAGTGCTGCAAAATACTTAACAAAAGATGATATGAATAAAATAAGACGGGAAATTGAAACAACTTTTCCAGAGGGGAGTGAAGTAACCATGACATTAGCTGATATTTTAAGAGAAGAAGGTATGAAAAAAGGATGGGAAGAAGGATTAGAAAAAGGAATTGAAAAAGGAATTGAA
>NZ_JAJCHL010000200.1:0-848 GCF_020554505.1 Caldibacillus sp. 210928-DFI.2.18 | reverse complement strand
GAATAGGTCTCGTCGCCCAAAAAGAGCGTTTTCGGCTTCAAAATGACGACGAGAATAGCTTTCGTCGCCCAAAAAGGGAGTTTTTCGCCTCAAATCGATGACGAGAAAGGGTCTCGTTGATTTGATTGGTTTTCTAAGATGCGAAACTTAAGGATATTATCTTTGAATTAGTCGAGAACACTTGTGACTTTAATAATAAGAGGTTCTGATTTTACTACATCCTAATTACCCGAAATTTGATTAGCAATAATTTGGAAAATAAGAGCAACAGTAACCACTCGTAATAACGGTTTTATTAAGTTTGGTTTTAACTTTTCAGCAACGCGAACACCTACTTGGGCACCGCTTAAAGAACCAAGTAATAAACAAATGGTATATGACCAAATGATATGTCCCGTCGTAATATATGTTACAGCTGCCCCAAAACAGCTTGAAAACGTAGCAAGTCTGCTATATGCAATCGCCCTCAAGTATGAAATTTTTAAATAACCAAATAAATAAAGTTGCAAAGTCCCCTGACCAGGACCAAATAAGCCGTCATAAATACCAATGGAGTATAATCCAGGTAAACTAATTTTGTTTATCGTCAATTTTTGATCTCCTTGAAATTGGTCTTTACCCAAAAAGGATGAAATAAATGCAAAGATGAGTAAAAAGATTGCAATAATAAATAAATATTTCGATGAAAGAATAGAAGCGATTATCCCTCCGCTAATACCGCCTATAACACTAATTGGGATTACCCAAAAAGACTCGGGTATTCGCATTTTTGAGTGGAAACCACCTTCATTTCATGACTTACAAGGGTAGTAGTTTCTATTTGGCTTGTCAAGGAAAGCACTTGACAA
>NZ_JAJCHL010000020.1:0-44654 GCF_020554505.1 Caldibacillus sp. 210928-DFI.2.18 | reverse complement strand
GGGAATTTTATGTTTATCTTATTCGACAAAAAGACAAAAAATCCTTCAATTTTTTTATAAAAAATTTATGGTAATAACTAGTGAGTGATTAATTGGGGAATAGAAATATTTACCTATGGAAGAGGGTTTACTCACCCTCATTCCATACCTGGAGATTTTTCTTTTTATACCTCTATAAAATGTCTTATAAAAAAATTTTTATTTTACTCATCAACAAGAATATATGTTGCTTTAACTGGGCCATGTACCCCGACAATCAGATTCATTTCAATATCAGCACTGTTACTTGGACCTGAAATAAAACTGACACAAGATGCAACCAATTCCCCTTTTTCAATTTTTTCGTGAATGATTGCTGCTGCCTGGGTCATTCTGGGCACTAAAGTACTTTTTGGAATGATTGCAATATAATTTTTCGGCATTAAGCTAATTGATCTGCCGTGGTGTTTATTATGGAATAAAGTGACCGTCGCTGTTTCTGCTAATGTTATATCGCTGAAAGTAATACCAATATTAGCTCGCTCAGCAATTTTTTCATTTTCCTTACCAATTGTGTAATCCCAAACATGAATATTTGTATCTTGTTGTAACTCATTAAAGCAATCTGGCAAGCCATATATTTCATTCCGTGGGTCTTTTGGTAAAATAATTGATTCCCCGCCATAACTTTTTATGACATCGACTAAAACATTTTTTAAATGAGCAACGTCTGTTCTTACAAAGTCCGTATGGATGGCTTCACATTGGTTTGCAAAAATATCTACAAGTTCTTCTTGATCCATTCCTTTAAACACTTCATATTGCGGATTTACACGCCAAACCGGGCGCACTACACCTTCTGTTCGAAGGGGACGGCCGAGTTTCGCTGCCAATTTGTTTAAAAATTCATCTCGATTATAAACCGCCATTAGTTTTCACCGTCCTTTTTTCTGTTTTCAAACCAAGAACGGAAAGATTGTTTAGGCGGGGCTGCTAGATTGCGAACCGCCGTCCATGCTTTTAATGGTCCGGGTCCATTTTCAATTGTCTCATCCTTTGTCCATGGTTTTAAGGCGGAGTGGGCAAGTTTTGTACTCATTTTATAAACAAACGGGCTGCCTCCCCACATGCCGACGCCTTTCATCATCATTTTTTCTGCAAAAGGAGTGTCACCATTTTCAACAATCTTTTGCCGATGAAGAACTAACATTTCGTGCAAAGGTATCCTTACCGGACAAGCTTCCGTACATGCTCCACATAACGAGGATGCATACGGCAAATCTTTATGATCGTCATATCCATCCAAAACAGGCGTCAGTACTGCACCAATCGGCCCTGGGTAAACCGAATTGTAGGCATGGCCGCCGATATGACGATAAACCGGACAAACATTGATGCAAGAACCACAGCGAATACAATGTAAGGCTGCCTGAAATTCCGTCCCAAGTGCATTCGACCTGCCATTATCAACAATAACAAGATGGTAATCGTTTGGTCCGTCGATTTCATCTTCCCCACGACAACCGGTATATGCTGTGATATAGCTGGTAAGTTTTTGTCCAACTGCTGAACGTGTTAAAAGACCAACTAGAACTTCCATTTCTTCCCACGTAGGCACAATCCGCTCCATCCCCATCACGGTAATTAGTGTATCAGGAACGGTCCATACCATATCAGCATTTCCTTCGTTGGTTACCAAGGTAATTGTTCCTGATTCAGCGATGGCAAAATTGCATCCGGTAATACCGACATCTGCCTGCAAAAAATCACTTCGTAGTTGTTTGCGGGCAAAAGCTGCCAATTCTTCCGGTTCACTTGACCCGGTATATCCTCGTTTTTGGGCAAAGGTTTCACGAATTTGTTCTTTATTTTTATGAAGAGCTGGTGTAACAATATGGGATGGATGGTCCCCTTCCAATTGTAAAATCCATTCACCTAAATCGGATTCAACAACCTCAGCACCGGTTTCTGCCAACGCATCATTTAAACCGATTTCTTCCGTCACCATCGACTTTGATTTAACAATTTTTTTGGCGTTCTTTGTCTGAATCACCTGCTTAATATAGCTGTTTGCTTCTTCTGCAGTTTCAGCAAAATACACATGGCCGCCGCGTTTCTCCACTTGTTCGCTTAATTGATGTAAATAAAAGTCGATATGATTTACTGTATGGGTACGGATTTCTTCACCGAGTTTTCGCCAGTCTTCCCAGTTTCCCAATTCTTGCGCCTGTTTTAGCCGGCCGGCACGAAAACGACCCTGAGCACCCGAAACTGCTTGACGCATGAAATCATTTTCGATCCCTTTTTGTACCCCTTCTTCAAAAGGAATATCTTCCAATTTTAAACTCATTTCTTCCACCTCTTGTCAATTATGCGTATTTAAAATTTCTGAGATATGTATGACTTTGACATTTTTGCCCTCTCTTTGCATGCGTCCGCCGATATTCATCAGGCAGCCCATATCGCCACCGACCAAATATTCAGCACCGGTTTCTGTCACATGGCGCGACTTTTCCTTCACCATCTCGGCGGAAATTTCCGGCTTTTTCACGGAAAATGTACCGCCAAAACCGCAGCAATCCTCACCGGAAGGCAATTCTACAAATTCAATTCCTTTTACATTTTGCAAAAGAATTTTTGGTGCATCTTTCACTCCTAAAATCCGGGTCATGTGACAAGATGGATGATAGGTGACTTTCCCTTTGAAAGTTGACCCAACATCCTTCACTCCCAATACATCGACAATAAACTGAGTTAATTCAAATGTTTTGGCAGCAAGTTCTTGGGCGGGTTTTTCCCACTCAGAATCTCCTTTAAACACATGCGGATATTCCCGGATCATACCGACACAGGAACCGGACGGACCGACGACATATTCGGCGTCTTTGAATGCTCGGATCATTTGTTTCATCGATCCCTTTGCTTCTTCCAAATAGCCGCTATTGTATGCCGGCTGTCCACAACATGTTTGCAAGGTTGGAAAGTCAACTTCACATCCAAGCCGTTCTAAAATTTCTACAGTGTTTTTCCCGACATTTGGAAACATAATATCACTTATACAAGTGATAAATAATGAAACTTTCACAATATGACACTCCTTCATGTTCTACAAATCTTTAAATTTATTAAGTGAAACTTCCATCAGCAGGGTTTTTTTCCCGCTAATGGTTAGTTGATGCATACGGTCAAGCCTTTCCTAACGGATTCACTTAGCGATATGGTGAGGAAAATTCTATTCAATATATTTAAACAACCGGTTTTTTGTATTTTCCAAATGGTTGAACATAACCTTACCTGCCAGATCCGAATCTTTTTTCTTAATAGCCTCGAAGATTTGTTTATGTTCAACTAAAAGAAGATCTGCTTGATCTTCTGAATAAAGGATTACTTTCCTCGTTTCTCTAATCGTTTCGGAAATTAACTCAGACATACTCCCCATTAAACTGATCAGCAAATGATTATGTGTTGCCTTTGCTATGGCAAGATGAAAATCCGTATCGGCGTTTTGCGCCTGATCTTCATCTCCTCCCGCATTTTCCATGACGTTAAGCGCTTCTTCCATTGGAAATAAATCTTCTTCGTTACAGTTCATTGCCGCCAAACTCGCTGTTCCAACCTCCAGGATTTTCCGGACTTCATATAATTCTTTGACATCATTTTGTTTCATCAAAAATGCGGTTGTGACCGGCAATGTGAACTTGGATGGGTCAAACTTTTTTACATACGTCCCTTCCCCCTGACGCATTTCGACCAATCCCATTGTTCTCAATCCGTTTAATGCTTCCCGTATAGCAGAACGACCTACCCCGAAATTTTTCGCTAATTTTTCAACAGATTCGATTTTTTCACCCGGTTTCAGTTCCCCATTTTTAATCATGTTAATAATCGAGTCTGCCACTTCTTCGTAAATTTTCTTCGTTTGTATCCGCTTGTACTCCAATTTTCCTAGTCTCCTTTAGTTTTTAACTTATTGTACGGAACAATAAGTTAAAATTCAAATACTTCAAGTCTCTTAACCATTTGTTTGACAGCATTTGATTTTCACTAAAAACAAAAAATACCACTCTTATATGGCTTTTCAAATAACGAAATAAGAGCACCAGCAAGCGCTAACATTTTTTATCACTTATAGAATTAGTAAGGTCATCTGATGACCTTACCATTATTATACTTTTTATCTATAAATTTGACAAGTTAATGAACATGAAAACAGTGGAAATTCATGTTATTATAAAAAATTTTTTGATCCCTTTTTGTGCAGTAGTGAATCAGGCGGAAGTATCGTTTGTATTACCAATTCTCAGCAACTCTTGACTTAATTTGTGAACACATTTAACAAATTAACCTGTCCCGCTTATTTTTCTCTATATGCTTGAATATATTTAGTTAGATGATAATAAGGAGCTGATGAGATTGTCTCAATTTTTAAAAAGTGCATCGTTTGAACATCAATTTTGGCTGCAAGTATTTGGTGATCACTCGAGATTTATTCATGATTCCCTCTATCCTTCAAAGCACGAAGATATTGAACTGGCAAGGGCATTTATTCATACTTTCGATCAGTTGTTAAGCCAATCCAAATCATTAACCGAACAAAATGTGATTTCCTTTACCAATCAGGTAGAAGAGGTTGTCGATAATTTTAAGGAATTTAAATTGGTGATTATTCGGAGACACTTAACTGGTGAAGCCGGAATTCATTTAACTCCCACTTTTCTTAATCTTATGGTGAATGAACTGGAAGAATATCAACGGGTATTGAGCTATTTAAAAGAAGGCCGAGTCCCGCCGATTTTTCATGAATTGCACCACCATCTCCTTTGGTTGGCAGATGCTTATGGTCATTCAGGTACCATCAATGATGAGTTAGATGGAGTTGAAAAGCGGCTCAAGGAAAAAAGTCATGAGTTTACGAAGCATTTTGAGCAATTTTATTTGAAAGCATCCGAACTTACGGGGTATTTGCGTACAAATGTCCATTCCTTCCCGGCTCTTGAAAAATTCAATAATGATGTTGAAGTGGAAATTAAATTATTTCAAACCTTTCTTCATGAATTGGAAGAAATGGAACTATCCCACACGGTTCTCAGTACCTTTTCCGCATTAATGGCCGACCATATGTACCGGGAGGAATGCTATTATTTAATGAAACTTGCTGAATCAAGGAATACTACCCCGCCAAACTGTGACCCTACCAAACCAAGAACGGAATAAGACTAATATAAAAAAGGTTGAAAACGTATCTTCCAATTATCTTACAAAAAACCAATAAGCAATCCTTTCACTTAAAAAGCGGTCATTCACCTTTAATCTTTTGAAGATGTTGACCGCTTTAAGAAATCTTTATTGATAAAACCCATTTTGGTTATTTTCTTGCTGAGATTTCATTTCCGCCAATTTGTCGATTTGTTTTTCCGTAGCATCCTTTGGTGGTTTCATTCCTGATTTTTTCTCAAAATAAATAGCAATGCCGCCGATTAGGAAAACCGGGATAAGCAGATATAACCAGATCACGCTTTACCACCTCCGTTAAAATTAGGAATGATGGAAATTCTCCTGAAAACTGATCTTCCCCTTTCTAATGTATAAACGCTGCAATTGGACGTCTTTATCAACGGTTTTGTTCTCGACAAGATTGAATACTTGGCATGTTTGGTCTTTATGAGAAAAAGTAAAGGCATGCAGCAATTATTAAAAAAACAATTCCTATATACCCAGAGTACGATGCTATTTTCATCCTAAAATCCCTATGCCCTTTTGTTTCAGAATAAAAATTTGCTCTTTGTTGTTGCCCATCAACCCAAGCGCCACTAAAGATAGCCGAAATAACAATAAAAACAATTCCAGCAATAAATGAAAATTTTAACATCATAAGAATTGATCTCCCTTTTTAGATCATGATATGAGTGACCAGACTCCTGCATTTACCTTAAAAAGATTAGGGTTAAAGTTCGACATCTGACATATAACGTAGGAGATATATATTAATATACCATAATATACAAAATTATTCAAACTATATAAATTTATCTTATATTAAAATGATCGGCAAACACATCTTTTTCGTTCAAAAAAGTGATACCATTTACAATTATCACAAGCAGTTCCTCTGAAATTCCCGTCATTTCATTAATAAGAAGTTTATCCTGTTGTTCTTCTCATTAATCGCCATGTTCAGCATACAAAACAAGCCGACATTTCAAAAATGAAATAGTCGGCACTTCACTGTTATTTGTCAATTATTTTCCCTGGTAAATCATTTGACCCCAACTATTTTCCGGTTTGTCACAAATATCGTCTCTGTATACTCCGTCCGTCAAAACTATAGAGAATCGGTTTTTCTTCAACAATTGTTTCCATATGCACACTACGGCCCCAGAGCTGATAAATATAAGGGAGTACTTTTTCTAAATATTTCAGGTCCAGCTCAATTCCTTCATAATGATGTTTCAAATAAAGCTCTCCATTGCGTAAATAGTCCCCATCATTAACCGTAATATAAGGAAAGCCACCGTTTACCCGCATGTTTACCAATTGGTCCCGGACATGCTCCCATTCTTTGTCGACAATTTTATAATCCCTTCCTTGCTTTTGAAACAAATACATATCTTCGCGCATGACCAGTTCTTTTGTTAAATAATTTCGTAAAAACGATTGATCGGATTCAAGTTCACGAACTTCAAAAATTTTCTCCCGGCCGGAACCCGGTTTAACGCCAAGTTTCTTCATTTGTTCAGTCGGATTGTTATAACGTTCTTCAATATCTTCAAAGATTTTTAGTCCAAGATAATATGGATTAATTCCTGTTGTTGAAGGCTGAACGACACCGGCATTCAATTTGGCAAATTCAATGGCTTCATCACTCGTCAAGTCCATTTCTCGCAAAATCCGTTGATGCCAGTATGAAGCCCAACCTTCGTTCATTATTTTCGTTTCTAACTGCGGCCAGAAATATAGCATTTCTTCGCGAATCATTGTTAAAATATCCCGTTGCCATTCCTCTAATTCCCGACTGTAATGAACAAGAAATAGGAGTAAATCCTTTTCCGGTTGGGGCGGGAATTTTTTTATTTTCTTTACTTTTTTCGATTTTGTTTCTTTCGGTTTATCAAGATTCCAAAGATCGTCGTACGGTGATGCTTTGGTCGGTTCCTCTTCCTCATATTCGACGTCATCCAGTGTCCAGGCCAAATGCGGTCGTACCAATGAAGGATCGATATGTTCTTCAATCGCCAGAACCGCATCGATGAACGATTCCACTTCTTTTTTTCCATATTCGATTTCATATTGACGGATTCGTTCAGCCGTAGCCGCCATACTTTCCACCATATCCCGTTTCGTATTTTGAAAACGAACATTGTTTTTGAAAAAGTCGCAATGGGCAAGGACATGTGCAACAATAAGTTTATTTTGGACTAGGGAATTGGAATCAAGTAAAAAAGCATAACACGGGTCAGAATTAATGACTAATTCATAAATTTTGCTTAATCCGAGATCATAGTGAAGTTTCATTTTAAAAAATTGCTTTCCAAAACTCCAGTGGGAAAATCTGGTAGGCATCCCGTACGCCCCAAATGTATAAATAATATCTGCCGGACAAATTTCATATCGCATCGGATAAAAGTCTAAGCCAAAACCTTTCGCAATCTCGGTAATCTCATCAATTGCTTTCTCGAGTGCGAGGTGCTCTTCCTGTTTCATCGGCTAACCTCCCTACCTACAATTAAGAATGGACAATGATTTTCTATACAAAAACTTCCTCTCCTTATCTACAATTTATGAACTTTTAAAGAAAATGATGATTGTTTTGAAAAGAATTGAGTTTTTTACATAAGAGGTTTGGGAGAAAATAGTAGATTTTTTAACCTTAAAATATGAATATCGGTTAAGGATGCCATTTTGACATAGTCGGAAAGTATTTAAGTATAAGCACACAGAGAAAGAAAAAAAGCTGCCTCAAAAAGAGACAACCCTATTATACAGCGACAGTTTTCAAGTAATAATCAACCATTCTAGCAACTGCACGACCTTCGTTAATCGCCCAAACAATTAAACTTTGACCACGTCTTGCATCTCCACAGACAAAGACGCCTTCCACATTTGTTTGGTACTTACCAACGGAAGCTTTTATTTTATGATTGACCGTTTCCACCCCAAATTGGTCAGCCAAAGAAGTTTCCGTTCCTTCAAATCCGATAGCAATAAAAACATAGTCAGCCGGCCACACACTTTCTGTTCCGGGCAGCTCATTAAAATGGTAGGAGCCGTCTTCATGGTAAATCTTTTCCATTTGAACGGTATGAAGAGCTTTCACGTGACCGTTCGCATCCTTTTCGATCTTTTTCGTTTGAATTAAATATTCTCTTGGATCGGTGCCAAAAATAGTTTTTGCTTCTTTATGCGCATAGTCTAACGTATACACATTGGGGTAGCTCGGCCACATATTATCAGCTGTACGTTCCATCGGCAATTCCGGATGTTTACTAAATTGAATGACGCTGTTACATTTTTGCCTTAGTGCTGTTGCGATACAGTCGGCCCCGGTATCACCGCCGCCAATAACAATGACATTTTTTCCTTCTGTATTAATAAATTGACCGTCTTGGAAATTTGAATCGAGTAGACTCCTTGTTACTGAAGTTAAATAATCCATGGCAAAGTGGACACCCTTTGCATCTCTTCCTTCAATTTGCAAGTCGCGATGTTTTTGCGCCCCGGTTGCTAGGATTACTGCATCATATGTCGACTTTAATTCATCAACAGAAATATCTTTTCCGACCTCTGTATTCGTGATAAATTTAATTCCTTCTTGTTCTAATAAACGGATGCGGCGTTCAACGATTTTTTTATCTAACTTCATATTTGGAATTCCATACATTAATAAGCCGCCGGGACGGTCAACCCGTTCATAAACAGTGACGGAATGTCCTGCCTGATTTAACTGATCGGCACTTGCCAACCCGGCCGGCCCGGAACCGATAACAGCTATTTTCTTCCCTGTTCGGGACGTCGGGATTCGCGGTTTGATCCAACCGTTTTCAAAGCCTTTATCAATGATGGTCCGCTCGATATTTTTTATCGAAACGGCCGGTTCGGAAATTGCTAATGTACAAGAACCTTCACATGGAGCGGGACAAACCCGACCGGTAAACTCAGGAAAATTATTCGTCTTAAGCAATCTTTCCAATGCTTCTTGCCATTTACCACGGTAAACAAGATCATTCCATTCAGGGATTAAGTTATTAATTGGACACCCTGTGGTTACACCATTGATTTCCATTCCAAGGTGGCAAAAAGGAGTGCCGCAGTCCATGCAGCGTGCTCCTTGTTTTCGTAAAACTTCATCGGAATAAGGAGATGAAAATTCATTCCAGTCATTGAGCCGAGAACCGGGTTCTCGTTCAAAAACATGTTCGCGAGTATATTCCATAAATCCCGTCTTTTTCCCCATTTTCATCTCTCCTCTCTATTTATTCACTGCCGGTACAGCTGATTCTGTAGTGTTCATTTCATTTAATTGATGAAATGCTTGAAATATTGCTTCTTCCTCTGTTATACCTTGTTTCGTCAATCGGGTGACAAGACGGTGAATTTGTTTATAGTCCTTTGGAATGACTTTAACAAATTTCCCTTTTATCCAATCCCAATTGGCCAGGACTTTTTCAGCTTTATTGCTTCCGGTATATTCAAAATGTTTTTCAATCATTTTTTTCACTTCATTTATTTCATCTTTTTCTGTTAAGCTTTCAAACTCAACCAATTCACTATTAACAAGGGATTTAAACTGTTCCGGGTCATCTTGGAGTACGTAGGCAATTCCGCCTGACATACCGGCAGCAAAATTTTTACCGACATCGCCTAAAATTACCACCCGTCCGCCTGTCATATATTCACAACCATGATCACCGATTCCTTCTACGACTGCATGAACACCGCTATTTCGAACAGCAAACCGTTCACCGGCACGTCCATTAATATACACTTCCCCGCTTGTTGCCCCATATAAAGCAACATTACCAACAATTACATTTTCTCCCGCGGCAAATGGAGATTCACCCGGTGCACAAACAATCAACTTGCCCCCGGATAAACCTTTTCCAAAATAATCATTGGCATCTCCGGTAATGATAAGCGTCATTCCTTTTGGCACAAACGCACCAAAACTTTGACCTGCAGCCCCATTAAAATGAAGTTTTATTGTATCTTCCGGCAGACCCTCTTCACCATATTGTTTGGATACTTCACTCCCGACAATGGTTCCGACAGCCCGGTCCGTATTTTTAATGGCAAAAGTACCTTCCACTTTTTTACCGCCCACGAAAGCCGGCCGAACAAAAGATAACAATTCCCGAAGATCCAATGTTTCTTCCAACTTATGATTTTGCTTTTTCTTAGAAAGTCGACCGAAATCCGGTTGATAAAGTATTCTAGTTAAATCTAAATCTTTTGCTTTCCAATGAGCTTTTACATGTTCGCCTACTTCAAGAATATCTGTACGTCCCACCATTTCATCAACTGTGCGAAACCCAAGTTGAGCCATGATTTCTCTGACTTCTTGAGCAATAAAAGTCATAAAATGAATCACATGTTCAGGTTCCCCGGCAAATTTAGCCCGTAATTCCGGATTTTGAGTTGCAATGCCAACCGGACAAATATCCTGATGGCAAACCCGCATCATCACACAACCGACGGAAATAAGCGGTGCTGTAGCAAAACCGAATTCTTCCGCCC
This sequence comes from Caldibacillus sp. 210928-DFI.2.18, assembly GCF_020554505.1. Taxonomy (NCBI): domain Bacteria; kingdom Bacillati; phylum Bacillota; class Bacilli; order Caryophanales; family Bacillaceae; genus Caldibacillus; species Caldibacillus sp. 210928-DFI.2.18. The sequence continues at coordinate 33,944 of NZ_JAJCHL010000020.1, read as the reverse complement.
CAAGCAAGGCTGCCATGACAACATCTTTCCCGGTCATGAGTTTACCGTCTGTTTCCAATACGACACGATCACGTAAACCATTTAGCAACAAAGTTTGGTGAGCTTCGGCAAGCCCCAATTCCCAGGGAAGACCGGCATGTTTAATGCTTGTTCTGGGCGATGCACCTGTTCCGCCATCATGACCGCTGATAACAATCACTTCGGCATTCCCTTTTGCAACCCCGGCGGCAATCGTACCAACCCCGGCTTTGGAAACAAGTTTCACACTGATTCTGGCATCTCTGTTTGCATTTTTTAAATCAAAAATGAGCTGTGCTAAGTCTTCAATGGAGTAAATATCGTGATTCGGCGGCGGAGAAATAAGTCCGACACCCGGTGTGGAGCCACGAACTTCGGCAACCCACGGATACACTTTATTTCCCGGCAGCTGACCTCCTTCACCCGGTTTTGCGCCTTGTGCCATTTTAATTTGCAGTTCATCTGCATTGACTAAATAATGACTTTTTACACCGAAACGACCGGAAGCAATTTGTTTTATTCGACTCTTCCTGCTGTCGCCGTTTGCATCGGGTTTATAGCGGGCAGCATCTTCTCCTCCTTCACCGCTGTTACTTTTTCCTCCTAAGCGGTTCATCGCAATCGCAAGTGTTTCATGAGCTTCTTTACTGATTGAGCCAAAGGACATCGCGCCGGTTTTGAAACGCTTTACAATACTTTCCACCGGTTCAACCTCTTCAATCGGTACAGGGTGCAAACGTTTTTTAAAAGTAAACAGATTCCGCAAAAAGTGAATTCGTTCATCATTCGCAAGTTTTGTATACTTTTTGAATAATTGATAATCCCCTTTCCTTACCGCCCACTGTAATGTATGAATGGTCAGCGGGTTGAATGCATGTTGTTCCCCATCAACACGGTATTGAAAGTCACTTCCGGATTCAAGCAGAGAATCCATCGGGTGGCTGTAGGCGGCTTCATGACGAAGAATCGCCTCTTTAGCAATTGTATCCAAATGAATCCCGCCAATTTGTGAAACCGTTCCATGAAAATATCGGTCAATCACTTCATTGGAAATCCCGAGGGCTTCAAAAATTTGGGCGCCGCGATAGCTTTGAATTGTTGAAATCCCCATTTTCGCCATGACTTTTACAATTCCGTCGGTAATCGCTTTTACGTAATTCTGCACCGCCTTGGTATAAGAAAAATCAAGGTCACCATCTTGAATTGCTTTTTGGTATGTCGCATAAACAAGATAAGGATAAATGGCATCAGCGCCAAACCCGATACATGAAGCAAAATGATGAACTTCTCTTACTTCTCCGGATGCAACGATGATACTTGCCTTTGTTCGTAACCCCTTCTCAATTAACCGATGATGGAGCGCGCTGATTACTAATAGAGGCGGCATTGGGACATGCGCTTTGTCCATTTTTTCATCGGATAAAATCAGTAAGGTTATCCCTTCGTTCACTGCCTTTTCCGCTTCTTGCAACAAGTTTTCTAACTCAGTCTCTAAATCATCGGTAAATACAGTTGATAAAATCGTATGCTGAAAATCAGGTTTTTGATTCTCTATTAATTGTTTAAATTGTCCCGCCGTTAATAACGGTGTTTTTAATTCGATGCGGCGGCAGTTTTCCGGACCCGGCTTTAATATATTCCCTTCCGCTCCTAAATACGTAACCGTTGATGTGACAATTTTTTCACGAATCGAATCAATCGGCGGGTTTGTCACTTGGGCAAATAATTGTTTAAAGTAATTGAATAACGATTGCGGACGCTCTGATAAAACAGCAAGCGGCATATCATTTCCCATCGAACCAACCGGATCTTTACCGTCTATAACGAGCGGGAGTAAGTACTTATGAATGTCCTCATACGTATAGCCAAGTGCTTTTTGCCGTAATGGAATGTGATCCACAATTTCCTCAGTCTCATCTTGATCGTTCAGCAAAACAAGCTCTTGTTGCAGCCATTCCTGGTAAGGCCATGCCAATGCTGCTTCCAACTTGGTTTCTTCATCTGAGATGATACGTCCTTCTTCCAAATCAAGCAGTAACATTTTTCCCGGACTTAATCGTTCTTTATATAAGATCTTTTCCGGTTCGACATCAATTACGCCCACCTCGGAAGCGAAAATAATGTAATCATCTTTTGTTACATAATATCTCGCCGGTCTTAAGCCGTTTCGGTCCAAAACAGCTCCGATTTGTTTACCGTTCGAAAACATAATAGCTGCCGGTCCATCCCACGGCTCCATATGCAAACTTTGGTATTGATAGAAAGCACGTTTTTCCGCAGAAATATGTTTGTTTTCCGACCAAGGTTCCGGAACAAGCATCATCGCTACTTGAGCAAGCGGCATGCCGGATAGGACAAAAAATTCAAAAGCATTATCTAAAATCGATGAATCACTGCCGTTTACATCTGAGACCGGCATAATTTTTTCCGCATCAGCACCAAAAGCGTATGCAGCCAGGTGTTTCTCGCGGGCTTTCATCCAATTAATATTGCCTCTTAATGTATTAATTTCACCATTATGCAAAAGATAACGATTTGGATGTGCTCTTTCCCAACTCGGAAATGTGTTCGTACTGTAACGGGAGTGGACAAGTGAGAAACGTGAGACAAAATCTTCATCCTGCAAATCTAAATAAAAACGATCTAATTGATCCGGATTTAACAGACCTTTATAAACAATTGTGCTACTCGACAAACTCGAAAAATATAATTCTTTTCCGTGTTCTTTAGCCCATTTTTCCACTTGTTTTCGAATGACATATAATTTTCGTTCGAAATTGAGTTGATTTACTTCTCCAGGTGATCCGATAAATACTTGACGGACAACCGGACAGGATTGCCGGGCTTTTTCTCCAATTTGCTCTTGATTGATCGGCACCGTTCGCCAGCCCAACAATATTTGTTTTTCTAACCGAATCGTTTCATTAATATAATATTCAATTTCCTCACGTTCATTTTCGGTTAAAAAGAGCATGCCAACCCCGTAATGTCCATTGGAAGGAAGTTGAATGTTTTTTAGATTTTTCCGAAAAAAACGATCAGGGATGTCCACCATTATTCCTGCTCCATCACCGGTCATTCCGTCTGCTGCTTTCCCTCCTCGGTGATCTAAACTAGTAAGCATTTCAATTCCTTTTTTTACAATATCATGGGTAGATTTTCCTTTTATATGTGCATACAAACCAATCCCGCAGGCATCATGTTCAAAACTTGGGTGATACAGTCCTTGAGATTGAGGTAATTGGTGAAAAGTCATATGATTCCCCTCGTTTCCGTTTAGTCCCTTTCTGAATTTTCGTTGTAGTACTAATTATATATTTTCAAATTGATACAAACAATATATTATTAAGATAGAAACTATCTCAAAAAACGATTAGTAAATGATTAGGAGGGGAAACATTTGGAATTACGACAATTACGGTATTTTGTTGAAGTAGCCGAGCGGGAACATATGACAGAAGCAGCCGACCATCTCCATGTTGCTCAATCGGCCATCAGTTTACAAATCGCTAAACTGGAAGATGAATTAGGGGTTATGTTGTTTGAACGAGTAGGAAGAAATTTAAAATTAACTGATATTGGAAAAACATTTTTAGTTCATGTTAAAAAGGCATTGCAAGCAATCGATTATGCAAAAGAAAAAGTCGATCAATACTTAGATCCGGAATACGGCACGGTGAAAATCGGTTATCCTTCAAGTTTTGTTAACCATTTATTACCAACGATTATTTCGAATTTTAAAGTAATTCATCCGACAGTCAGTTTTCACTTGAGACAAGGTTCATATGCTTATTTAAGTAAAGCAGTTAAAAGTGGTGATATTAATATTTCGTTCTTGGGTCCGACACCCCCTGAAGATTCAGATATTAGAGTGGATATTTTATTCTCGGAAAAATTCTCTGCCTTAGTTCCTTTGCTTCACCCGTTATCTGACAGGGACCATATTCAATTAAGTGAACTGAAAGAAGAAGATTTTGTTTTGTTTTCGGAAGGTTATATTTTACGAAAAATTGCCATCGATGCTTGTAAAAGTGCCGGCTTCTTTCCGCGAATAACCTCTGAGGGTGAAGATATCGATGCTATTAAGGGCTTGGTTTCAGCCGGGATCGGTGTCAGCATTTTACCGGAAAATACATTGATTAGCAATATTCCAAGAATGACGAAAAAAATTGCGATTTCCTTTCCTGAAGTTAAAAGAACGGTAGGCATTATAACGCCGAAAACACGTGAACTGGCACCATCGGAAAAAATTTTTCACCAATTTGTTGTTGACTTCTTTACAAAGTTAGAAAGATTCCAGTAATTTTTCACTCTCAAACAATCAGTGCGGCGATCCCAATTCCACACTGATTGTCGTTTTTCATGATTGACAGCTTTCTTTTGCTTCTTTCTATCTCCAATTGGCCATTTCGCTTGCCAGATAAATGCCAACCAGTCTGTTTCGTCGCCATTCCTCCCAAAATTTCCTTATGGGCGGGTTGGATTCTTGATGAAAATCGGTCAATTCGAGAGTAAATGCCGGCTTCCCGTATTCTTCAATAAACCAATCGGTAAATCCCCCTCCATTGGCTTCTTCAGGCGGGATCGACAAAGAATAACCGGTTAATTCGGCTAATTTGGTTGCCAAAAAATAATCCCTAACGATATTTTGCCGGGCACCGTATTGCCAAAAAATTTCTTGCCCGGATGAATGGTAAGCAATTGCCGACATCGGATTTATTTCTTCTATAAAACGAACGACTGCTTGTACTTCTTTTGCCTCAAACGGTCGCTTTCCTTTATAACCTTTATAAGACGGAAAAGGACTGCCGGGAACGTCTTGCCAGCCGGACGGATATTGCCGATTTAAATCAATTCCGATGCCATTTGCTTTCCATCTTTTAAAATTAAGACTACCGTCATTCATGAAGATAAAATCTCGCTTGTTCTGCACCGGAAGTTTCCCTTGTTGAATATCTACCCCGTCCGGATTTAACATTGGTACAAACCAAATGGAAATTTTATCAAATATGTTCGAATCGAATTTCCCGATTTTTTTCTTATGTTGATAGGCATCAGCGTATCTTTCCAACATCACCATAAGCAAATTAGAGCTGATCCATTCCCGGCCATGATGTGCCCCGATAAGTAAAATTGATTCTTCCCCTTTACCAAGTTTTATTGCCCAAATCGGCTGGTAAAAATGACTCGTTCCTATTTGTTTTATGGTTATATTATTTTTAAATTGTTTATTAATCCCTTTTAGATCCGCCTCTAATTGTTCTATCGTATAACCATCTACTGCATCAACAATATAAGCACGACCTTGGTCAGGCATGAATAAGAAAAAGAAAATAAAAATGAATCCGTATTTAACAACCACTCTCATTTGCTACCACATCCAGCTAATTCGTTTTTCCTGCGTTCATTTTTTATTTTTCACTTGTTTCGTTTTGTTAACCTGCGAATATACTGGTAAAAAAATACGTCCCCAGAAATATCGTTTTGTTAAGATTTACTTTACAAAAATATCTTATTTCCGCATACAATATCATTAACTCCTGAAAAAAGGAGGTCAATACATGAACAAAGCAGATTATGATCGCGCATTGTATTACACATACCGTTCCCAGTGGGATAATTTGCTAATACTCATGGTCCGCACAAAGGATGATTTTTTATCAAAACGAATTGAACATTTTTTACACGCTTATTACTATCAAAAAAATGATACAATTGTGGAAAAACATCTATATGCTTTATTGCAATATGCCGCTTATGCGAATGATAAAGCAACCATCATGCAACAAGATGTTCTTTACTCGGTTTGACTGGTGAAAAAAGCGAAAGAAACAAAATTCCGGACTGTTTATGGTGAGAAACACGTTGGTATTTTCACGTTTCACTCCATAAACAGGCCTTTTTATTTTTTTAAACTATTTTCCAAAATCAATGGAGAAAAATTTCCCTTTTTTATAAAAAAATAAGTCCATTTATCCAAGTATTTAAAGAACATGAAAAATGAAACATATGGTACAATTATTTTAAGTTTGACCTTTTATTTCTGAAATATGAAAGATGGTACTTGGAAAAAGGTGGGGAAATACTTGGCAGAGAAAAAAACTGACTGGTTATTTTTTAGTAGCTGGGCTGTTTCGATTATTGCGACTTTTGGCAGTTTATATTTTTCTGAAGTTAAACATTATGAGCCTTGTGACTTATGCTGGCTCCAACGTATTTTTATGTATCCGATGACGATTTTGCTTGGGGTTGCCTATGTGAAAAAAGATTGGAACATGAGCTTTTATGCCATGATTTTATCTGCGGTCGGCGGATCGATATCCCTTTATCATTATTGTTTACAAAAATTATCTTTCGCCGGAGATGGGCCATTATTTTGTGGAAGAGTCCCCTGTACAGCACAGTACATCAATTGGTTTGGGTTTATTACTATTCCGTTTTTAGCGTTAACTGCATTTATAATGATCTTTATGATTAGTTTTACGATCAGGAAAGGCTTGAAGGAGGGAAATAAATGAAAAAAGTATTGATTTTTTTAGGAATTATCGTTGTTCTTTTTGCAGCGATTGCCTTTTTAAATAATGCCCAGGAGAACGATGCACAGGACTACTATAAAAATTCTGTAACACCGGATGAACTGCAGGATGAATTGAAAAATGACGGTACGGCCACTGTGTATTTTTATAGCCCGGAATGTATCCATTGTCAAAAAACAACGCCAATTGTCGTTCCGCTCGCCGAAGATTTGAACATTGATTTGCAAATATATGATGTCTTGCAATATGAACAAGGTTGGGATGATTATAAAATTGAGGGCACACCGACAATTATTCATTTTGAAAATGGAAAAGAAGTGGCTCGGATTCATGGAGAAAAGAAAAAGGACGAGTTCCAAGACTGGTTTGAGGAAAATGTTTTGAAATAGTTTTTGTTTTTCCGGATGAAAGAGCGGAAACCATACCCGGCCGGTTTCCGCTTTTACTGATTCACCGTCAATGCATTAAACTATTTTTTAAAGGCATACGACTAACCGTTATACATTTCTTCATCAATTAATGCTTGCAAATCATCGTAATTGATGACAAGTAATTGATAGTCATGAGTCTCGGCATAAATTTTCGCCATTTTCAATATGTATTGTGGGGAGCCGACTTTTTCATCGTCATAAACAAGTAAAAGACCATCCGAATTTCGGATAAAAAATTTGTTTTTCGCAACGAACTGCCAAGGTCCTTCATACGGTTTTTTCGTAACCGTCGAATGAAAATCAGCGTTCAATAAAATCTCCTCATATTTCTCTTGTTTTTCCTCTTTCCAGTTTTTTTCCTGATCAAGAAATGGGGTAATTACGGCATATTTTAGCTTTGGATACTCACATTGCAAGTCCATAATTACTTCCGCCGCCCATGTTTCAAAGCCTAATTGGCCACTCAACAAAACCCATTCAAGACCTTCTTCCAACAAAGGGATAAGCTGCTTTTTGATCGCTTTTTTAATATAAGGGATTCCCGGATGATTCGAATGAAAAATCCCTAATTCATGCGGTTTGTAACCTGTAATCACCAGACGTTTCATTATGCAATCACCCAAATTATACGAGCCAATGATTGGCAGCTTTCACATGAATACTGCCCATTTCCATTGAAACATTTTTAGTTTCTAAAAAGTTTTCATAAGAAAAAGGAAATGAAAAACCAAGATTGTTTAAGATTTGTGCGTTTTTATTAAACATTTTTTGGTATTTTTCTTTCTCAAGACTTTCCGATTCAATAAGAAAACAAATTGTTTCCAAGCACGCTATAATTTGATAAGCTTCTTTTAACGTGTCAGACTGATTATCAAAATCATTAATATTTAAAAAGTTCATTTTGATGAATTCATTTATTTGTTTATCCGTAAAATATTTCGGTAAGATATTTGAGTAGAAATATTCAACTAAATGATTTATTTTTTTCTCTTGCTCCGGGGTGGAAGCATATACAATCTTCAAGATCAAACCCACCTTTTGGACAATTTTCTAGAATAATGTAAAATACTGTTCCGGATTTACTCGATAAAATAATTTCCCTATGTGTATAAGATAACAATAATTATACTCATGAACAAATCATTTGTCTGTGGAAATTTCAGGTTAACCAGTGAAAAACAGTTAGTTTTGGAGAACTTTAAAAAGAATGGGTGATCACATGATCAAAGTAGAGAAATTGGACAACCACCTGCATGTAGTAGTTCCTGCAGAATGGGATGGGATTTCCATTGATGATTTATTGAAAAATAAATGGCAGTTGGCCAAAAAACGCATTCACCAAATGAGAATGGACAAGATGGTGAAACAAAACGGTCTTTCCGTTCCATTTGCCAACAAATTAAGAGCGGGTGATCAGCTTATTTTTGAAAATATATTTTTTGAAGCAGACTACGGATACACGCCTTCACCTCAATCTGTGCAAATATTGTTTGAAGATGATTTTTTGTTGATTGCCAATAAACCGGCACAACTGGCAACACATCCAAACACTTCTGCTGACACGGATACTTTGGCAAATCGGATTGTCCATTATTTAGCGGTAAAGAATGAACCTGCCAAAGTACAACATATCCACCGGCTTGATAAAGATACAAGTGGTGCCGTTTTATTTGCAAAATCATCCTTTATCGGCGGCATTCTTGATAAACAATTGGAAAAACGCAAAATAAAACGTACCTATATGGCGATTGTTCATGGAAAATTACAGAAGAAAAAAGGTACGATTAATGCGCCTATTGGTCGTGACCGCCATCATCCGACCAGAAGACGCATTTCATACACAGGTCAACCGGCTGTCACCCATTATGAAGTGATTGGTTTCGATACAGTGAAAAATTTGAGCCAAATCATTTGTCGCCTTGATACAGGACGTACCCACCAAATTCGGGTTCACCTTTCATCTATTGGTCATCCGCTTGTTGGTGACGTTTTATATGGCGGGAAGCCTCTATTTTATCGTCAAGCCTTACATGCAAAATATTTATCGGTTATTCATCCTTTGACGATGGAAAAAATAGATATAGAAGCACCTTATTTGGATGATTTTCCGGAGTTAACAAGAGGTGGCGGAAAATAATTTAGTAGCGACTAATCATATTGGCGGCGGCTTTTAACCTGGAAGAATTTTCATATTAGTAGGTAGTGGCAAAAATTTTATCTAACATTGTTCTCTACAAGGATGTGAAAAGTTCAGCAAAATTCAGCCCTTCAAATTTATCCAGTAAAAAAGGATAGTATTGGCACTATCCTTTTCCATTCACATTAAAACAGAAATTGATCCGGATCTTTTCCGGTCCGTTCGTTTTTATTCAGGGCATCAATTCTCTCCATATCTTCCGCGGTTAATTCGAAATCAAATATATCCGCATTTTCCTTAATTCTTGACGGTGTAACGGATTTTGGAATTACGATTACATCATTTTGCAAATGCCACCGTAATGTCACTTGCGCAGCTGTTTTTCCGTACTTTTGCCCGATTTCTATGAGCGTCGGATCATTCAGCAACCGGCCTCTGCCAAGCGGACCCCATGCTTCCACGGCAATTTGTTGTTTTTTACAAAAGGAAAGAAGGTCTTTTTGAGATAAATACGGGTGAAGTTCGACTTGATTGATCACCGGTTTTTCCTCAGACTGTTCCATCAATGTTTGCAAATGGTGAATTTTAAAATTACTGACTCCGATGGCTCGAACCCTTCCATCTTTATACAATTTCTCAAGTGCCCGCCATGTATCCACATATTTATCTTTCCCCGGCCAATGAATCAAGTACAGATCAAGATAATCAAGTCCAAGTTTTTTCATACTGATTTCAAAGGCTTTTAGCGTTTTGTCGTAACCTTGATCGGTATTCCAAACCTTTGTTGTAATAAATAGTTCTTCCCGTGGGATGCCGCTTTCTTTAATTGCTTGGCCGACTCCTTCTTCATTATCATAAAGGGCAGCTGTATCAATGGCCCGATAGCCTACTTCCAGAGCCGTCTTAACTGTGTTAATAACTTCTTTGCCATCCTTAACCTTATAAACACCTAAACCAAAATACGGCATTTTCACACCATTATGTAATGTAGTCGTTCCTTGCAGTGATTTGGACATTATCATCCCCCATTTCCAATTTAATGTTATTTTACCCCTCTTTATCATTTTTTTCCAATATGGCGATTACTGTACAGGGGGAATTCATTCATTAGATTTAGTTTATTTTTTAGTTATATCTTGTTTTTTTGACCTTAACTTTTATAATGAAATCTAGGAACAAATCATGTTTAAAAACGAAAGGGAGGTTTCTCTCTTAAATGCAGCTGATTATTGCTGAAAAACCGGATCAAGCACGGACACTCGCCTCCGTATTTAAAAATAAAAAAGCACAAGGATACATTGAAATTTTACCGAATGAGATTTTTCCGGATGGCGCTTTCATGACATGGGCCATTGGTCACTTATGTGAACTTATCCCGCCGGAAAAATATAACCCCGAATGGAAAAAATGGACCTTGGCCACCTTACCGATGATTCCGTCTCAATTCCAATATCAAGTAAGTAAAGATAAGGCAAAACAATTTTCGGTCATAAAAAAATTTATAAACGACCCCAGGATAACCGAAATTATTCATGCAGGTGACGCCGGACGAGAAGGAGAACTGATCATCCGTAATATTCTCCGTTTGACGAAAGCCAAACAGCCAATGAAACGGCTTTGGATCTCTTCCTTGACCCCTAAGACCATTAAAGAAGGTTTTCGGAATCTTCGGGATGAAACCGAGACGAAAAATTTATATTTTGAAGCCTATACCCGTGCATGTAGTGACTGGATTGTTGGCATGAATGCATCCCGACTGTACAGTATTCTTTTAAAGGAAAAAGGGTTTTCCGACGTGTTTTCGGTCGGCCGTGTGCAGACGCCAACCCTTGCACTCATTGTGAAACGCGAGCTCGAAATCGAACAATTTGTATCGGAACCTTTTTGGGAAGTCATTGGTGAATTTTTCATAAATGGGAAAAAATATAAAGGCAAATGGGAAGTGGATGGGGATTCCCGGATTAAGAAAGCTGACATGGCCGCAAAAATTGCTCAATTTTGTAACGGCAAGCCGGCTGAAATTACTGATGTAAAGCGGGAGAAAAAAGAATACCATCCACCGATGCTTTATAATTTGTCGGCGTTACAAGCGGAGACAAATCGCTTATATAAATTCCCGCCGAAAAAAACACTCGATATCTTGCAAGGTTTATACCAAAAAGGAATCGTTTCCTATCCGCGTTCCGATTCCCGCTACGTGACACCGGGTGAGGCGGACATGTTTCCGGATATCTTACATAAGATTTCCCGGATAGAAAAGTATGCCGAATTTTTCCCTTTACCGATTTCGTCCATCCGCAACAATAAACGATATGTAAATGAGAAAAAGGTAACCGACCACTATGCAATTATCCCGACTGAACAAGTGAAGGATCCTGAAAAATTAAGTGCCGACGAGCAAAAAATTTATGATTTGATCATTAAAAGCTTATTGGCCGCGCATTATGAAAAATCTGTTTATGAATATACGACAGTTACGACCCTTGTTGGTGGACGGGCAACATTTTTATCAAAAGGAAAAGTTCAACTTGCTGAAGGTTGGCGTAAAGTTATCCCTGCGAATGAAAAAGATGGTGAACCGGAATTACCTTTACTGGAAAAAGGCGAAACCGGCATTGTCAAGAAGGTCAACGTGAAGGAAAGTAAAACCCAGCCACCAAAACGGTATACTGAAGGACAGTTAATTACATTGATGAAAACTGCCGGAAAGCATATAGAAGACAAAGAGTTGGAAAAGGTGTTGGACGAAACAGAAGGCCTTGGAACAGAAGCAACTCGAGCCGGGATTATTACAATGTTGAAATCACGTAAATACATCGAAATCAAGAAAAATTTAGTATATGCAACAGCAAAGGCAAAAATTTTGATACACGCAATCGGGAAAGAATTGCTTGCTTCACCGGAAATGACGGCAAAATGGGAACAACGGCTCAAGGAAATTGCTGAAGGAAAAGCAAATGCAAAACAATTTATCGATATGACGAATAAGATGATTACCCATTTAGTGACGGAGACAACAAAGCAAGCGGTCGAATGGTCGTTTGATCGTGAGGTGACTGAAAACTTTGTCCCCCGTCAATTTAAGAAATCCGCACCCAGAAAACTCGGCAACTGCAAATTTTGCGACGGAAATGTTATAGATAAAGGTACCTTCTACGGTTGCAGCAATTATCAAAAGACCGGTTGTTCCTTCACGATCTCAAAAAAAATTCTTGGAAAAACCATTACACAGGCACAATTGAAAAAGCTTTTGACCGATGGAGTTACAGACCAAATTCAAGGCTTCAAAAGCAAGGACAAAGAATTCAATGCGAAGTTGGCATGGGACGAGCAAGAGAAAAAGATTAAATTTGTGTTTGGATAAGTCTGATAAAATCCTATAATTTTCGATTACGTCAATGGGTATTTTATTCAGAAATCACTACTTCCTTAATAAAAAGCCATTAAAATTATAAAATTATTAAAATTGTAAAATAACAATTATACCTTGTTTAATTGACAATAGCAAGCATTTTGTACTAATATATTAAATATTAAAGGAGGGAGTAGTTTTTTATGTCATCCATAGATAGACAGAATATTTGGAAAACAATTCCTCAAAAGGGATTTTTAGGACATCCAAAAGGCCTATTTACATTGTTTTTTACAGAATTTTGGGAACGCTTTTCCTACTATGGAATGAGAGCCATTCTTGTTTTCTATATGTACTATGAAGTATCGAAAGGCGGACTGGGTCTTGATAAAAGTACGGCCTTGTCGATTATGAGTATATACGGATCTTTAGTGTATATGTCAGGTATTATTGGCGGATGGGTTGCCGACCGCTTGCTTGGAACTTCTAAATCCGTCTTTTACGGCGGTGTACTCATTATGTTCGGGCATATCGCATTAGCTATTCCGGGAAACTTTGCTTTCTTTTTAGTTTCAATGGTTCTCATTATTTTAGGTACAGGTCTTTTAAAACCAAATGTCTCTTCTGTAGTTGGAGATATTTACTCACCGGAAGATCGTCGCCGTGACTCCGGGTTTAGTATCTTTTACATGGGGATTAATTTGGGCGGTTTTCTTTCACCGTTAATTGTCGGGGAAGTCGGCATGAAACATAATTTCCATCTCGGCTTTTCGATTGCTGCAATTGGTATGTTTATCGGATTAATTCTTTTTGTCGTTACGAAGAAGAAAAATCTTGGACAAGCCGGTGCTTATGTGGCCAATCCGCTTCCGTCTGAAGATAAGAAAAAAATCTTTACTTGGATTGGTATTGGCACAATCATCCTTGCCCTTATATTTATCTTCACTATAAAAATCGGCTATATGGACTTTAAACGCTTTATTACATTAGTCGGTATCCTTGGCATTTTAATTCCTGCCGGATATTTTATTGCTATGTATCGCAGTCCGAAAACAACAGATGTTGAACGTTCACGACTTTTGGCATATATCCCGCTATTTATTGCTTCCGTTATGTTCTGGGCTATTCAGGAACAAGGTTCAACGATTTTAGCCAACTATGCCGACGAAAGAACACAATTACATTTTGCCGGATTTGACCTTTCACCGGCCTGGTTCCAATCATTAAATCCATTATTTATCATAACTTTGGCACCGGTATTTGCTTGGTTATGGATTAAACTCGGTAATCGGGAACCATCTATACCGAAAAAGTTTTCCCTTGGGATTCTTTTTGCCGGTTTATCGTTTATTATTATCTTATTACCAGCTTATCTGGGTGGAACCGACTCTTTAGTGAATCCACTCTGGCTTGTTCTAAGTTATTTTGTTTGTGTGTTAGGTGAATTGTGCTTGTCTCCGGTCGGTCTTTCTGCAACAACAAAATTAGCACCAAAAGCGTTCTCAGCACAAACAATGAGTCTTTGGTTTTTATCCAATGCGGCAGCACAAGCAATTAATGCACAAATCGTAAAATATTATAAACCGGAAACAGAAATGGTTTACTTCGGAACTATCGGGGTTATTGCGATTCTTCTTAGTATAACTCTATTCCTCCTATCACCAAAAATCGAAAAATTCATGAAAGGTGTCCATTAATTGATTCATTTTTCATGTTGAAAGAAAAACCAGGTAAAATAGCCTGGTTTTTCTTATATTATGATAATTATCCACTTAAAATTTATTTCATGAATTTAACACAGACCGGATGGCCGACTTTTACATCCTTTTGTAGTAGGGTAAGCTTACCTGAATTTTTATCTCGCTTGTAAAGAACCAAATTATTGCTTTCTTGATTAGATCCGACAAGATAATTTTCACTTGGGTCGAGAATGAAATCCCGCGGCCAATCCCCTTCTGAAGAGACAAAATCGACCAAAGAAAGCATCCCTGTATCACCATCTACTTGAAAAATAGCAATACTGTTATGTCCGCGATTGCTAACATATACAAATTTCCCATCAGAAGTTATATGAATCGCACTGCCTTGATTATTTTCCTGAAAATCTTCCGGAATGGTGGATATGTATTGAATTTCTTTAAAGCTGCCATCATCATGATGATTTTCCAACACTATAACTTCTGAACTAATTTCAGTCATTAAATAGGCATAGCGACCATTAGGATGGAAAGTTAAATGACGCGGACCGCAACCGGGATGAAGCGATAATGTTTGTTTCTTTACTAATTCATTTTGAACGATTTCATAAGTAATTAGCTGATCTATACCAAGATCAACAGCCACTACATATTTTTCATCCGGTGTAAAGTCAGCATAATGGGTATGCGGTTTTTCCTGCCGCTCCGGATTCGGCCCCTTCCCTTCATGGGCAACAGTGGATTTCAATTCATTCAAAGAACCGTCCTCATTCAATGTATATAATTCAACGGTACCGCGGTGGTAGTATGCTGCTGTAAGTAAAGAACCGTCTGAATTTGTTGCAACATAACAAGGCGAGGACCCTGCAGTAAACCCTTTATTCAATTCAACAAGTTTGTGGGTATTTTCGTCGATTCGAAATCCGACAACTCCTCCCTGTTCCCCTTCCTTAGCCACGGCATATAAATTTTTATTATCCTTACATATAGCCAAATATGTCGGATTTTCCAAATTGGCAACGAGTTGAACATTCATAATTTTTTCCTTATCTGTATCTAGAACAAAAGAATAAACTCCTTCACTTTCCCCTTTTGTATATGTTCCGACAAATCCGGTCCATTTTGTGTTTGTCATGATAAATCTCCTTTCAAATTGAAAATATATCCAAATTCTATTTTATCCTATTTTTCCACATAAACGTAAAAAAACTTCCATCAAAGGGGATTTCTTCATCCCTACTGATTGTTTTAGTTGAACTAATCGGGCACTTATCTTTCTTAAGCCCCAGAAAAAAGATTTAGTGACCGTTTGCGCGGGATAAAGTGAAATTTTCAACAATGGGCCTCTTTATCCCCACTGATGCTTAGTTGAACCAATCGGCCCCTTCATCTAAATGAACGAATGGAATTTCGGTATCTACTTCCCCATAAATGCGGTGGGTTTCGAGATTTTCCCCTTTCAGCCAACATGCAAAATCAATCTCGACCGGTTCTTGGTCACCACCTAATGCAAACCATGCCATTAATTTACCCGGGAAATAGGCAGATGTATGAATCGTTCCCGCCCAGCTGCCGTATAATTTGGAAAACACACCTCGATTTGTGTCGTTTAATAAGCGAAAGGCTGCCTTGCCATCCCTTAAACTTGGTCTTTCCTTTTCAATTATTTCTAATCTCCTTTTTGAATCAACCAAATAATGACGATTTTCCTCTGCCATGATTTCAAAATGATTGGTGCAGACATTTCCTTCCCGCACGACTACTTTTCGTGGCGATGTTTCAATTATTTTCGTAATGCCGCTTTTATCATGGACAATATAACTGAATGAATGGCGGTGCGGTATTTCTTTTAAAAGCGAGACGGCCTCGTCAACATTTGCACAAGTTTCCAGGATGAAACGTCCAATCATATTACAAACAAACCCATCACCCGGATTTTTTCGATTCATAAAATTATACCCCATCGCCAGACCCTTTTCATTGATTCCGTCCATTCTTCCGGTTATTCTTTGACTCGGACCGGCAACGGCATAACCGCCATCTGTCGGCTGAAATAGTGTATAACGCCCATCATAAGTTTTTGGATGATAATCGTAATTACGAATTAAATAATTATCACCGGTAACAATGGAACACCCGGATTTTACATATTCCACCCGATATCCGCCAAACTCCCGTAAGACTCGTTCCATCGGCCATTTAAGCGCATCCTGTAAACCGATCATTTCTTCCCAAATTTTCGGCGCAACACTTGTAATGGCTCGTTTCACTTCTTCTTCCGGTACAGTAAAACGAGGTCTTCGTACTTTCCACTGTTTTTCACGATTTTTCACGAGCAGTGAATCTCGCAACAATTCTCCTTGCAAAAATCCAAAATCATAATGTGTACCACGATATTCAATGATGTTACTGTATATTTTTTTCATCAAACTACCCCATTTATAAAAAATTCTTTGTCGCTAACTTTCTTTTATTACGTTATCAAAAGTAAAAAATTCCAGCAAGGATATGAATTCATTTGTTACGGGAAATCTTTGGACTTAAGTATTAGTATAAGCTCACAAGGAAGTTTATGCGGCTACCTTTATGGGTATTTTTAACAAACTATATTTGCCGGATATTTCTAGACACCTCAAAAAAAAACGCCTAGTTACAAATAACTAAGCGCACGAATCTTTAAAAATTTTCTTTCATTATTTTATACTATCTTCAATTTCGGAAATCATTTCAGATACGGACACTAATCCGCCACCGGACAAATACCAATAGTTTGGATCCAAGTAGACAATATGTCCATCTTTATATGCAGTCGTATTTTTCACAAGATCATTCTCTATAACTTCTTTAGCGGAAGATTCTCCGCCAACAACGGCCGTCCGGTCAATGACAAATAAGTAATCGGGATTTTTCTCCACAATATATTCAAAGGAAATACCTTGACCATGAACATCCACTTGTATATTTGGGTCTGCCGGTGTAAAACCGAGAACATCGTGAATAAGTCCGAAACGAGAACCTGGACCAAAGGCACTGACCTTTCCTTCATTAACCAGCACAATTAAAGCATTTTTATTTAATGCCGTGACTTCCTTATTTACTTTGGCAATTTGGTCATCGATTTTTGCCAATTCATCTTTCACAAAATCTTCTTTATCAAAGATTTGTGCGATGATTTGAACGTTTTCTTTAAATGAGTCTACATAATTTTTTGTATCCAGTTGAATATTAATCGTCGGTGCAATTTTTTTGAACTCCTCATATTGTTCGGCTTGCCGTCCGGAAGTAATAATTAAATCAGGTCCGATTTCTGCGATCTTTTCAAAATCAGGTTCAACAAGACTTCCGACATTTTCATATTCGGAATCTGCATATTTTTCCAAGTACGGCGGGATTTTCCCGGATTGAGGAACACCGATTACTTCAATTCCCATTTTGTCCAATGTATCAAGCATACCGAAGTCGAATACAACGATTTTTTTGGGATTTTTCTTTACTTCTGTTTCACCGAGAGCGTGTTTAATCATCACGGTCTCATTCTTTTTCCCTGCTTCCTTACCGGATGAATTGTCACTGGATTTATCGGAACTTCCTGTACCCCCACAAGCGACCAAGCCAAACGTTATGATTAATAAAAGTAGTGAAAACAAATATTTTTTCATTAGCAAACACCCCTTGTTATAAGTAAGTTTCGATTCATATTTTTGATAAAGCATTTTTCTAGACAAATTGTCTTTCATTCATGGTAGAATATAATTATCAGTTTATATTTGTTTCTTGCTGAATAAGTGTCAATATCCTTAGCGCGCTCCCAACCCATACTGACACTTATTCTTTTTTTATTTTTTTAATCACAAAAAATCTATGAAAAGTAAAAGCAGAACCGGCAATTTTGGATATTTTGGACATGCATATCCATATCATAAATATCGCGTAATACTTGACGATTAATGATTTCGTCGGTCGTTCCTTGTTTAATAATTTGACCATTTTTTAAAGCGACAATATAATCCGAATAGACGGAAGCAAAATTAATATCGTGAATAACAAGGAGGACAGTTTTACCCAACTCGTCTACTAATCTCCTTAATGTTTTCATTATTTGTACCGAATGCTTCATATCCAGATTGTTCAGCGGTTCATCGAGCAAAATATATTCGGTGTCTTGAGCAATAACCATAGCAATATACGCTCTTTGTTTTTGACCGCCACTCAGTTCATCGAGATAGTGATCCTCAATTTCCTGTAATTCCATATATTCAATCGCTTCGTCAACATATGCCCAATCTTCTTTTGACAATTTTCCTTGAGAGTAAGGAAATCGGCCAAAAGATACAAGTTCCCGTACAGTTAAACGTAAATTTACATTGTTTGATTGTTTTAATATGGAAATTTTTTTCGCCAAATCCCCGCTTTTCTTTTTTGTAATATCGGCCCCGTCAATGAGAATTTCCCCTTCATCTTTTAAAATGAGTCGGCTGACCATGGAAAGAAGTGTACTTTTCCCGGCACCGTTCGGACCGATAAATGAGGTAATCTTCCCTTTTTCGATATTGACAGACACATCTTTAATAACTTCTTTCTTACCATATCTTTTTGTTACCTGTTTAATATCTACCATGATCGATTCTCCTTTAACAAGAGGTATATGAAATAAACACCGCCAATGAAATTGATAATGACACTTAAGGTTGTCGAGAAGGTGAAAATCCTTTCAACGACTAATTGTCCGCCAACTAAAGCAACCACACTGATTAGGCTGGCACCGAGCAACAGATAGAAATGTCGATAGGTTTTTAAAAATTCATAGGCAAGATTTGAAACTAGGAGTCCCAGAAATGTAATCGGTCCGACCAGTGCTGTTGAAATCGAAATGAGTATGGCAACAATGACAAGCAATCTTTTTACAACATAATCGAAATCGACTCCTAAATTAATGGCATGATCGCGCCCGAGTGCAAGCACATCTAAGTATTTAAAGAGTCTTAAAAACAAGAGCAGTGTTAGTATGATAAGAACAGTAGCTAATAATAACACATCCGTATTTATATTGTTAAATGATGCAAACATTCGATCTTGTACGATTTGAAACTCGTTTGGATCAATTAGCACTTGCATGAATGACGAAAAGCTATCAAAGAATGTACCGATAATAAATCCGATTAATAAAAGAAAGTATATATTTTGTTCATTCCGTTTAAATAACAGCTTGTAAAGCAACCCGGAAAATAAAATCATAATGGCAACAATAACGATAAACTGAATATTTTTATCGGTTGATGTTAATGTGGTTGAACCAAAGACAAAGATAATAAACGTATTAATTAACATGTATAGAGAATCTAAACCTAAAATGCTTGGTGTGAGAATCCTGTTTTGCGTAATCGTTTGAAATACAACGGTTGCAAGTGCAATGGAAACCCCGGTTAATATGATGGCAGCGACTTTATACGTTCTTCTTTCTAATATATATTCCCAATTCCCGGTTATATCAGTAAATAAAAAGAGACATATGAATATGACAGATAGGGCAGCCAAAAGCCAAGTTTTCGTTTTGTAGTTCATTGTGCCTGTCTCCTCAATAATAAGTAAATAAAAATTGCACTGCCAATAACACCTACTGTCAAATTGATTGGAATTTCATACGGATAAATAATCACTCGACCGAGAATATCGCAAAACAGAACAAAAATGGCACCAAGAATTGCTGTTGGGGCTAAACTATTCTTCAAATGATCGCCTCGATAAATCGAAACAACATTTGGAATAATAAGGCCCAAAAATGGGATTACCCCAACGGTTAAGACAACCGATGATGTAATAAGAGCAACGATGATTAAACCGAGATTAACTACTTGACGGTAGTTTAAACCAAGACCTTTTGAAAAATCCTCCCCCATTCCGGCAATTGTAAATTTGTTGGCATAAAGATACGCAATAAACAAGAGTGGCACACTAATAAAAATTAATTCATAATTTCCTTTTAAAATGATGGAAAAATCACCAATTAACCATGATGAGATATTTTGAATTAAATCATTTTGATAGGCAAAAAATGTTGCAATTGAACTGACAATATTTCCTAGCATTAACCCGACAAGCGGGATAAATATCGCATCCTTAAATTTAATTCTTTCTAAGATTTTCATAAACAGGAAGGTCCCTGCTAAAGCGAATACAAAAGCAACAAACATTTTGCTAAGTGAACCGGCACCGGCAAAAACAATCATAGCAACGAGAATTCCCAGTCGGGCAAAATCCATCGTACCCGCTGTTGTTGGTGAGACGAATTTATTTCGACTTAAGCTTTGCATAATCAGCCCGGCAATACTCAGCGATGCCCCCGAGACAATAATACTGATTAGCCTTGGAATTCTACTGACTACTAATATTTGCCATTGTTTATCTGTTAAATGAAAGATATCCATTACTGAAATATCTGATACCCCGATAAAGAGGGATATAAGTGAAAGGATAATCAGTACTAGGAGTAGGTATCTCTTCTTCATAGGCGCTGTTCACTTTCCTGATTTTTATGTACTGTCTAACTAGTAAATGTTTATTCTATCATATTAAAAATGATAATCATTATCAATTACAATTTTAATGATAATCATTATCAATGTCAACTTATTTATTTCAGTTTTTATCTTTTTAATGTTGGAAATAAGGATTGCTGTTTCACCTGCCGCTGGGGCCAACCTGCAAAAATTGCCTTCTTCTGTCAAAACTAAGGCGGACCGCAATAATAATGCAGGAAAAGGCTATATTCCAATCTGAAAATCTTTAGACCTACCGTTCAGATTATATTTCATTCATTTCGTCCGTTCGTCATTCAATCCATTTACATAAAATTCCAATGGCTGTGGTTTTCCAAGATAGTAACCCTGACCATAAGATACACCTAGTTGTTTAGCTGCTTGCAAATCTTCTTCCTTCTCCAACCCTTCCAGTACAATTTTTGCATGATGACCTAAAAATTGATGAAAATAGTAAATAAAATCTTGTTTTTTCGGGGAGAAAGCTAAATCTTCAGAAAAGTACAAGTCCAATTTTGCGACATTCGGGTCAATTTCAATTAAATTTTTCATATTCGCCTGACCTTTCCCAATATCGTCAAGCGAAATCAAAAATCCCATTTGTTTCAATTTAACAACTGTTTCTTTAAAAAACTCGATATCCAAAATTTCCTCCGCTTCATTTATTTCAAACACGATGGAATTCGGATGAATATTTGATCCGGCAGCCAGTTCTTTTAAGCTTTCTAAAAAGTCCGGATCAACCATTGTTGACGGATAAACATTAATAAAAAGTTGGTATTCGTCTAAAGCTCCCTTAAAATTTGCGACCGTTTCAAAAATTTTATAGACCGATATTTTGTCCAGTTCATTTAGTTGATGATTTTTCTCAGCCATGCCAAATAATTTCTCAGGATTTTGGATTTGCTTTGATCGAAGCAAAAACTCAAACCCATGGATTCTTTTTTTCACAAGATTAACGATCGGTTGCACAACATGATAAAATTCCGACTTATTTAGAGCTTGGTTATCCAATAATAATTCCATATATCCATTACCTCTTTTCTAATATACATGGTTAAAAACATTCGAATCGGTTTCCCGAAATTCCTGTAGATTAGAAGTTTTTGCAATAGGCAGCTTCTTACTTAGAAGTATCGTTTTCGTTATAAGAGCAGTCTATGTATTTATTATCGGTTCAGGTTTAAAAGTATAAAGGAAAATGAATAAATTACTAAAATTTTCAATTACCGTGCTGTTTACGAAAGTCTTGAGGTGGGGATTTTGCTGCTCGTGAATGCGAGCTAAATACTCCGATTTTTGGATTTTTCTCAATACAACGCAAAAGCATATCCGCCAATATTCTTGTCATGAAATGATATAATATAATATATTCTTTAGTTTTGAAAGCGAGGGAAAGGCATGAATTTATTTGATCCATTTCAATTAAGAGGATTGAAGTTAAAAAACCGGGTGGTCATGCCCCCGATGTGTCAATATTCGGTAACCAAAAAAGATGGTATTCCAAATGACTGGCATTATGTTCATTACGTAAGTCGGGCAATTGGTGGTGCCGGACTAATCATTTTCGAAATGACGGACGTGGAACCGGATGGACGGATTACAGATTATGATTTAGGTTTGTGGTCAGATGAAGCGATACCTGCTTTTCAACGGATAATTGAAGCCTGCCATAATTATGGTGCAAAAGTCGGAATTCAAATTGGGCATGCCGGACGAAAAGCTCAAGATGCCCCGACACCTGTTGCACCATCGCCAATTCCGTTTAACCATGATTTCAAAACTCCACGTGAACTAACAACGGATGAAGTGAAAGAGATGGTGGAAAAATTCCGCATGAGCGTCCGTCGCGCTGTAAAAGCCGGTTTTGATGTGATTGAAATTCACGGGGCACACGGCTACTTAATTCACCAATTTCATTCACCTTTAACAAATAAGCGTCATGATGAATACGGAAAAGACTTAACCAAATTTGGCAGAGAAGTTGTCGAGGCGGCAAAGTGTGAAGTTCCTGCCGATATGCCGCTGATTATGCGCATTTCAGCAACTGAATATGTTGACGGTGGCTATGGCGGCAATTATGCAGTCAAGTTTTCCAAAGAATATCAAAAAGCAGGAATTGATCTCTTCCATGTTAGTACAGGTGGAGAGGGTCCGATTGGCAGTGGTGGTCAACCGGGTGTCCATGCAGGTTATCAAGTGCCTTTAGCCAGACAGATCAAACAGGCTTTACATGTTCCGGTTATTGCTGTTGGAAAATTAGACGATCCAATCTTAGCAAATTCAATAATCGGAAATGAAGATGCCGATCTTGTTGCCGTCGGTCGTGGAATGTTACGTAATCCTTACTGGACATTGGAAGCAGCCGTCCAATTGAAGAAGCAAATAGACATTCCGGTTCAGTATGAAAGAGGATTTCCGCGAATATCCAAGTAATCGCTGAACAGAAAATGGTTGACTTAAGCATGATGCTGGGACACACTATATTCCTTTCTTCCACATCCAGAAAGCGGGAGAAATAATTTAACAGAATTTCACCTTCTAATTGTAAGAAAACCGGGCAAAGTACGCCCGGTCCTTTTTTTGGGGCGATATTCATTGGAAATCCGATAATTGGTACTCCTACCCATGTCACGGCTTCTGCACTTAATTTTACATTCGCTCCGGTGTCCCAATACCCAATAAACGCAACCCTTCCCTTAATACAATAGAGGTAGCTTTAACCAGCTTCAACCTTGCAACAAGTCCGTCATTTTCTTCAAGTATTTTAACGGCACCATAATATTTGTTGAACAGTTGAGACAAATCCAGCAAATATTTTGCGATACGCGACGGATTGAATTCAAAAAATGCGGATGCAATTATCTCCTCAAATCTCGATAATAAAAAAATAATCGACCAAGCCTTGTCATCTTCAAAAACCTCGTATAAACTAGTGTGAGAATTTGGTACATGACTTTTTCGCAATAAGGAACATGCACGGGCATACGTATATTGAAGATAAGGCCCGGTTTCTCCTTCAAAGGTAAGCATCGCTTCAAGAGAAAACTCGATATCGTTTAAGCGATCATTTTTTAAATCGTGAAAAATGACAGCTCCTACACCGACCATCTGTGCAATTTCATCCTTATTCTCCAGATTAGGATTTCTACTCTCAATTGCATCCCTTGCAGCTCTGATTGCATCATGCAGTACTTCCTCTAAAAGGACAATTTTTCCCTTTCTCGTAGACATCTTTTTTCCATCTTTAAGCATCATCCCAAATGGAATATGGTATAATTCATTCGCCCACGTATATCCCATCTTTTTTAAAACAAGGAACAGTTGTTTGAAATGAAGTGCTTGTTCTCCTCCGACAACGTAGAAAGATTTTGCAAAATGATATTCCCGCTTCCGATATAGAGCTGCCGCTAAGTCTCTCGTTGCATATAATGTGGCGCCATCAGACTTTTTTATAAGACAAGGTGGCAAATTGTATTCATCCAATCTGACAACCATCGCCCCATCGGATTCTGTTAACAAATTCTTTTCTTCCAACTCCTTGATAACTGCCTCCATTTTGTCATTGTAAAAAGCTTCCCCATGATAGGAATCAAATTCAACACCCAAAAGCTGGTAAATCCGTCCAAATTCCTTTAAAGAAACAGTACGGAACCATTTCCATAAGTATAGTGCTTCTTCATCACCATCTTCTAATTTTTTAAACCAGTGACGTCCTTCTTCTTCAAGCTTAGAATCTTTTTCCGCCTCTTCATGAAAACGAACATATAAAGCAAGCAGTTCTTGAATCGGATTCGCTTTAACCCTCTCTTCATCTCCCCACATCTTATAGGCAGTAATCAGTTTCCCAAATTGAGTTCCCCAATCTCCCAAATGATTGATTTTCACCGGCGTAAATCCGCATTTTTCAACAATATTTGCCAAAGCATTACCGATGACGGTAGAGCGTAGGTGACCCATGGAAAATGGCTTTGCAATATTTGGTGAGGAAAGATCAATTGTGATATTTCCACCCTGACCGATGGATAAATCTCCATATCCTGCCTTTTTCTTCAGTATTTCTTCAATAATTTTCTTACCTACAGCTTGTCTGTTAAAAAAGAAGTTTACATAGGGACCAACAACGTCAACTTGCTTAATATACGGATGGTGTATACTTTTTCCGAGTTCAGCTGCAATTTGCGCAGGTGACTTTTTCATTTTGCTGGCCACCAAAAAACATGGAAAGGCATAATCTCCCATTTTTCCTTGGGGCGGGATTTCTATCGCTTTTTCAATGTCTGTTTTTGAAACGGAAAAAATCTCTTTACTATTTAAGGACTCGAAAATTGATAATGCAATAACCTCTTTAAAAACCATACAAATCCTCCTTCATTTAACATTAAAAAACCCCCATCTCCATATAAAAATATAGAGACGAGGGTTTTGCTCGCGGTGCCACTCTACTTGCTTATCCAAATAAGCCAGCTTGCAATAATAACGGATTTAACCGAGTTTACCTACTTTCACTTTCAATAAACTTTCTCAAGGGTGCGTTTCACGATTGCTTCCGTACCGATCTTCCACCAACATCGGCTCGCTATCAACGAAAAAATCAATCATTACTCTCCCTATCATTGAACAAGTATCGAATTGTTTTGACAAATTATAACGAACATTTATAAAAAAGTCAATTTATATAAAGCTGGTTAAAAAAATAATTAAATTTCCCTTGAACCTACAGTTACGTTAGGCTTTATAGTAAGAATAGAGCTTTAAAAAATTTCTGAATGGAGGATTAGAAATGGAAAAGAAAAAATTTTATTCAATTGGGGAAATTGCAGATAAAACAGGTGTATCAATCCGAACGTTGCACTATTATGACGATATCGGGTTATTAACACCTGCTAAAGATGAATCGTCCGGGCATCGAAAATATAGTGAAGACGATATTATTAAGCTGCAAAAAATTATTAGTTACAAATTTATCGGGTTCAGCCTTGAACAAATTAAAGAAATCTTATCTGAGCAAAAATTTAATATGAATTTAGTCGATTCATTGACGATGCAGAAAAAATTATTTGAAAAAGAAAAAAAGAGAATTGAAACGTCCATCAGTGCCATTGATCGGGCCACTAAAATTATTCATAAACACGGAGAAATTGACAGTGTCGTATTAATGAGTTTAATTCGCAGTATGCAAACGGAAGACAAACAGCGGGAATGGTTAGAAAGTTATTTTGATAAAGATCTTGTTGATATGATTTATGTCCAAACAGAAGGCGAAATGCAGAAATTAGACAATGTATTCATTGATTTTACTAAACGAGTAAAAGAATTGGTTGGCAGCCCTGTCGACAGTCCTGAAGTTATCAATTTAATCGAGGAATATATGAATATATGAAGTCAACACTCTCCTTGTTCGATGATAATTTTATGGAAACGCTCGCCACCCAAACCGGCAATCTGGATGAAATCAATTATGATGAACTGGAAAAATTGGCGCCTACTCCATTTTCAAAAGAAGAAGAGGAGTGGTTAAATAAGGCAATGGAACATTATATAAAACAAAGTAAATTTGGGGAAAATTAATTTTTTTATCTTATCTATGTGAACTACCCGCTACTTATTTGCCCATTTTGAAGTGGGAGCTTCCAAAGAAATGTAATTATTCAAGGTCCTTATTTCATTAAGTCGTGTCCATTCCATCGCTAGAGCATAATTCAATTATGTCATAAGCCTTCTTTTTTCATAAACTATTTGTCAAGAACCCTTCTGAAAAAAAGTTAGTCATTTATTTGCCTGCCAGTTTTCTTTTCAATGGGGCTTGTGTCCAGACCATTTTTCCAAATAAAACATATGCTGTTTGTGAAACGAAGCAGGAGGTGAAGATTAATGGGTGAAGCATTTAGCGGTGGATATGGTTCAGGATTTGCGTTAATTGTCGTATTGTTTATTTTGTTAATTATTGTCGGGGCAGCATTTGTTGGTTACGGCTATTAAAAAATGATTCTCTTACATCTCAATAGGGGTTATCCATCTGGGGATGGGGACAACAAGGAAATAACTAAATAAATCGCCAGCATAACTTAGCCGGGAAAGTTGAGCTTGAAACTTTGTCGCTTTCCCGGCACATATAAGCAGTTTTTTATATTGCTTTGGTCGTTTATTAGCCCCCATCATTAAACGACCATAATGAAACCGGAATCATCTATATTTTACACACCGATTAATTTACTCCAAATAATTTCATTGCATACCAAGCAATCCCTGCACCAATAAGCGGGCCAACTGCAACTCCTTTAAATAAGGTAACGGCTAAGATGGTTCCAATGACTAATGCCGTCGTGATATGCGGGTCTTTCGCCAATAGGACAACCCCATTTTTAGCAAGCAACGCAACGAGAATACCGGAAGCAAGGGCTATCCAAGCATATGGTGATTTTAACGAAGCAAATAATTCTTTAAACCCAATTTGACCGGTTGCAATTGGGGTTAATACCGCAATGGTGATAATGGTAACTCCCCAATTTATTCCTTTCGTCTGAATGGTGGAGAATAATTTTTCATGATTAAAAATAAGCTTCATCGCTAACAAAAAAACAACGGATACAATGAGTGATTGATTTTTCACAATTAATCCGGCAACCAGTAATAATATTAAAAATAAGTAAGCTTGCATTCTACAACACCCTCTTTCTTAATTTTCGATTTGGTCGCTGTAATTAATAATCCCAGCAAAAACGAATTAAGTCAGCCACCTAACTAAAAAGTATCCACTATATTCCCCAAACGTGAATGATCTATTATTACATGGTGATCTTATGCCATTACCATTTGTCCCGTAAAAAGTTATACTCATATAATAACATTTTTTATCACAGAGGTAATCGGCACCTATCCAAATCATAACAAAGCTGAAAAAATGATGGAAATGTAAAAATCTTTAACTTAGGTAGTTCCGTTACAAGCGTGGAAAATGCTACTTTTGTTTAATTTTAAGGAGAAATGCGTGACATAAATCCCTTTCTGAAAAATTTTTATTAGGCTAAGCGGTGGATAACCAAAATTTGTATAGAATTAGGGAAATTGTCCGGTTCAAAAATTCCATTATATACATGTAATACTAATATATGAAATGGAGGTGATTTCTCTTGTCTAGACCTGTGAGACCTATTTTTTGTCCACCAAAATATGTTGTCCGTGACCGCTTTGTTCCGCGTGAAGTTCCTTATATCCACCCTGTTATAAACATCAATAGAACCAATATTGTCAACGTACCTAGACATATTGTTCAACCAATTACAAGAAACGTCGTAGTTGACCCAGGATATCCTCGACGCTGTTGTTAAGATTTTGTTGCTTTATATAAGGCTATAAATTCGGGGCAAGACTTTATTAGCCCCGTTTCCTTGTCTAACATTTTTATACGCTTGAGATTTTCTATCCCCTAATTTTTGTGATTATGGATTTTATTTGCATATCTTGGGAAAATAACAACAGCAGCAACTATCGATATTTTTACGGAGGCGAACAAGTTGAAAGATTATGATTTAACGGGGAAAAAAGAACAAAAAAAAAGAAAATCATCAAGAACCTTCCATAAAAGAGGAAAAGCTTAATACAGCACTTCTCTATACTCCGGAGATTATTACATGGATGGACCAAACTAATTCTACGGATGAATAATTAGGTCACATGACTAAAGACATTTTTACGAATAATATTTCACCATCTGTTGAGACTATCGAAAAACAGCATTTTTAAGGAGTGTCTCGAGTGGAACAATCATTATTATATGTTCGAGAAGTTTTAGCACCTCACACAGAAAACAGCAATGTAGGTAAGAGCCTTTTTAAGAAAATTACAAAAGGAAATTATGCCAGTGAAGAGCAGTTTATCAGGGACCTGTCTGAAGATGAAAGCAAGTTTCTTAATCAAGTTTTAAAAGAAGCCATTGATTATTCGAGTCAGGAACAGGATAGCGAGCGGGCCCGCCAATTAAATGATGTCTATGAGCTTTTATTTATTTAGTTTTTTTCTTGACATGGTTTTGAGTGAAATTAGAAACAAACCCATGACTTGTTGAGTATTTGACTCAGGAAGCTGTATTTAAACAGGTATACTGTCGTTTTAATAGGTAAAACTACGATATGGAAAGGAGATGATTGACGTGAAGGAGATATTAGAACAAGTTATGCAACAATTGGAAAATGCATACAACAATCCTGAAGCTGTGGACTTGGACCAAGCGATTAGCCAACTGCAATCAGCAAAAGAACAATACGGCGATAAAGGGACGATGCTTGAAGATGCGATTACAGCCCTGACCCAAGCTAAACATTCCATGGCACAAATGGAAACAGCCGAGGATGTTGGTCCTTCAGAAGCTTTTGGACAAGCCCATAATGCATTGGAGCAAGCGATGAAATCATTTCAATAAAAATACGAAAATGCCTCGTTAATTCCTTGAAAATCCGAAAAACGGGGCATCCTCGGTTTTTAAAAGTTAGTACCTACTTTTGAATGTTGTCAACAAAATCATATAATTTTTCTAAAGATATTAAATTGTTGTTGCATTCTTGACTATCGGTACAAATAAAATTTCCTCTGTTAATAAAAGTTCCATACGCTTTTCCCTTCTCTCTGACACTAAACATACCGACCTCACTATGTCGGTGGCAAATGGCACAAACACCTTTTTGATTCATTGGTTGAAAAGAACCTTCAATTCCAAGCAATTTCCCTGCTCGCCTATATACCAAATATTTTTTATTGGTTTGTTGATCCAGCCAACTTAAGTAGACAACTTCATGCAAATCCAGCTTTTCGAGTGGCGGGACTTTTAATTTTTTTACTTTCGGAAACAATTTCTTGATTCCTGGTTCCGTTACTTGAAATGGAATCACAAACGGTTTTAACTGCAGTAAAAATTTTTCTCCTGCCTCTTTATCATCCACCATTGTGATCGATTGTAGCATCTGTCTTTGCTCATCGTTTAAATTAGGTATTAAAGCGAAGACATTTTCTGTCACCATCGATTTGACAGCTGCAATCACATCTTGATCACTTGATGTTGAATGAGCATTTACAAGTTTTTTTACTTGAAACCGAATATAATTAAATTGATCTGTTTGAATGAAAGGGTTCATATCTATATCACTCCATTAATTTCATTTAAAAATTGCTTTATAAGGACGTTCGTTTTGAAACAAAATCTCTCTTTTAACAATTTCCCAAGGGACATTGAATTCTAATCTTTCGGACTAACGAACGTTAGTAAATATATGTTTATTATATTACAATTTCAATAAAATGCAATAATAAATTTTCAGTTTTTCTTTTTGGTCCGGGTGCTCATATAAGGCAAGTGCCGAAAACGTGATATAAGTCGTGACATAAACAGATGCTTTCGAATAAGATGCTGCTTACCGTCTAACGTTTGCACTCCGCGTTTCCCAAGTAATGTTTCTTGAATCCGATTGGGGATTGCCCATTTTCGTTGGAACTTGTCCACATCATAAAACAGTTCAGCTGCCTCTTTCCCCCTCATACATATGACTTTTTGCCCCATTAAGCGGGTCTCAAAAATATCGGATTGGAATTTTTCCACCCGATTGTTAATAAACAGATAGCCTTCTTTCAACAGAGCGAGACTGTTATCCATTCCCTCATCACGAGGAATTTGGTTTGTTGACATAGGGACCTACACCTTTCTTTCATCCACTTTTATTTTTTCGTTTAGCATTTCATTGATTTTGGTTTCGAGATCATTCTTTTGCCAATCTATTTTATTTTTTTCGTTTGGCGGCAACCCATGCGAGTGCACTAAGCCCAACGACGAGAAATCCGGTAATGACCGGGTACTTCGTTGCCTTTACATAGAAACTTGAATTGCGTTTCCACCCGATATTTGTTCCTCGCTCATGCATTCCATATCCTGCCTTGAATAAGTTGCTTTCTTCAGGTCGGTTGGATGGACGATTGGCGTATTGAGTCTGAGGAAAGTAGCGTTCCATCAGTTTGTCGGTAAGGCGGGGAAGGTTCGTTCCTATTAGTTTCAGTGCCCTCGCTTGCGATCCGATGTAGATATTGCGTTTCGGATGTTCAGCGGCAAATAAAATTGCTTCTGCAACAGCTTCAGGCGGGTAAACCATCCCTTTATGTACCGGTTGTTTATCAAAGTAACTTCTGGCATGTTCATTGTAAGGGGTGTCGATTCTCCCAGGATGGATCAGCGTAACAGAGACGGGCACCTTTTCTTTTTCTAATTCCATTCTGAGGCTTTCTGTCCAGCCGTGAACAGCAAATTTGGACGGGGCATAAGTCGATTGAATCAAAGTTCCCCGATCGCCAAACAAACTCCCTACATTAATGAGCGCACCCGGAACACCTCTTTCTTGAAAATGGTTTACAGCCACCCTTGACCCGTACACCACACCCCAATAATTCGTATCAAACAATCGTTTCATATCGTCAATTGACTTCCATTGCATACCCAAAGATAGTTACCCCGGCATTATTCACCCATGTATCAAACCTGCCAAACTGCTTAATGGCTGTTTCGGCAATTTTTTTCACATCTTCTTCTCTACCAACATCCGCTTTTACATAAACTGCCGAATGACCCTTTCTTTCTAATTCGTTGACCAAGTCCTTCAAGGCGTCTTCATTTCTGGCGGCTAAGACGACTTTCGCACCTTTTTTCGCGGCGATTCTTGCAGTAGCTAGCCCGATTCCACTTGAGGCACCAGTAATGACAATTACTTGGTCTTTCACAGGTTTTAATGAAATCGGTCTTGTTTCACTAATTTCATCAAATCTGACCTGACCAAGAATTTCTTTATCCATTCCATTTAAGGCTAGTACTTTTTCTTCATATTCATTTTGTCCTTTGCGTTGTATTTCACTCATAATTAGGCTCCTCTATTTTAAATTCTTTCTAAAAGTTAAAAGTTAGTATTAAATCCTTATTAGAAATTGTAAATATTTCATAAAGGAGCACCGGAAATTAACTCAACAGTTATCATGACATTGATTTTCCTTTGTTTTCGTTATTATAAATTTTCCACAATAAAAATAAGCCAAAATGTCCCATAGGATTTTGATTGCCTTTTTCCGGTATAAAAAACTTTACTTTCCCGGTATTTTCCAGAATAGTCATGGCCTTTTTAGCTGCTATTCATATAGAAAATAGATTTGCCGGAGTATAAATTAGGTAATGATTCAAACACTATATAAACAGATTGGATTTTTTGCTTACTTGAGTTTCGCATGGCAAAGTTTCGTCGACAAAAATGAACCTTAGCCTAAAATTGTTGGCGAGATTGGTTTTCTAAGGTCGAAACTCAAGTTACTCAATTTAATTCACTAAAGGAGCGACATAAAATGGCTGAAGAAACCATTTTTATTCAAAACGCTACATCTGACACCCCTATTCAACAAATTCAACAACTGTTAAAAGGAAAAGATGGAATTGAAAGAGTTCTGATCGATACGGACGATGGTGAAATGAAGATTGAATTTGATGAAAAGAAAATTTCCCTGAAGAGCATTTATTCTTTATTAAAAGAGAATAACTTTTATATCCAGCGGTAAGAAAGTTTAGCTATTTCTTAAAACTTGCTTTGGTTAAAACTTTTAAGCAAAAGAAAAAGTGTTGGGGGTGAATATATGAGAAATAACAATCACAACAAGGATAATCAGTATGAAAATTGTGATACCGATATGGATCGAGGAGCATATAACGATATGTTAAATAGCTATAATGCATTTAGTGACAAAGGTTTAGAAAATGCAGCATTAAGTGAGGAAATCCTCAATAGAGAAGCCAATCACGAGGGAAGTGATTAGCTGCAAATATAGTAAATGTTCTTGCTAGGAGCTGGTATATTAATGGGTGCAATTGAAAGAGGCGGATATCGTTTTGAACCGGAATATAGCGTGATTGAACAAAACGGAGCAATACATGTTTACCATGAAGGAAAATTTGTTGAAGAATTAAAATTTGCCTTTTCAGGAGATTCTCCTGATCTTGGAAAGATAGAGGAGCTAGTTGAAACATATTGTGAAAAAAAAGGTATATAAAATAGTACCCCATACCAAAGCAAAAAAGCAGCTTCATCTTTTTGAGGCTGCTTTTTTGGGCCAATAGTATGACCGTTTTTTAGTTTTCTCCTCGTTCCGGGCTTTTTTTACGACGGATTTTTGGCTTTCCCTCATTCATATAAATCCTGCCTCTCCTTCAGTACAAAAGCAAATTTAAGTTAATTGGCAAAACACTTTATAACTAACGATCGTTAGCTTATAATGGAATTAGTGCATTACGCTCATTAAAATACATCTGAATAAACATTACTTCTATATGAAATGGAGGTGAAATTATGACAATAAGTACAAAGGAAAAAATATTTTACATATCCTTGGACTTATTTTCTCAAAAAGGTTTCAGCGGGGTTTCCATTCGTGAAATTACGAGAGAAGTAGGGATTAAAGAAAGCTCTTTATATAACCACTTTAGCAGTAAAGATGAAATTTTAGAATCTATTTTAAACTTTTTTAGAGAAGATTTTTCTAAAACATTACCGCCTCTTGAAACGCTGAATGAAATCTTGCAAAAACATTCGGTCGAATCTTTTTTAAGAGCCGGTCTCCATAATTTCAAAAAATATATGGAAGACGAAACCGGGCAAAAAATGTGGCGGCTTCTCCAAGTGGAACAATTTCGTTCACCATTGGCAAGAGAAATTATTTTACATGATTTATATGGAAAGACAATTGAATTCCTCGAGATTGTGTTTACAAAATTCATCGAGTTTAAAAAAATCCGGCCGTATAATCCGAAAGTACTTGCCATCGAATATCAAAACCCGGTTTTTTCTTTACTTACGGAATACAATATTTTAAAATTTGACGGAAAAGGCACCGCTGAAGTTGAGAAAAAACTGGAACAGCATATTGATTTCTTTTTAAATACCATTTTGGAAAAATAAAGTAAAATTTCATCAGTGTTTATAACTGCCCGATTGGTTCTACTAACCATCAGTGGGGATGAAGAATCCCCACTGATGGAAGTTTCACTTTATCCCGCACAAACGGTCACTAAATCTTCCCCTATGGCTTTGGAAAAATCAAAGATGGAAAGGAGGAAGATAAGTTCCCGTAAGTGCCCGATTGGTTCTACTAACCATCAGTGGGATAAAAAATCCCCACTGATGGAAGTTTCACTTTATCCCGCACAAACGGTCACTAAATCTTC
>NZ_JAJCHL010000002.1:0-142490 GCF_020554505.1 Caldibacillus sp. 210928-DFI.2.18 | reverse complement strand
AGCTTCGGTAGCATTACCTCGCAAGCGAAAATGTATTTTCGCTGACTACGGCTCTTTGGTTGCCTAAAGGCTCGGCAATCGCCGAGTTTTCTTTAAACTTCCATAATAATCGGTAAAATCATTGGCTTTCTTTTTGTTTTTTCATACAAGA
Organism: Caldibacillus sp. 210928-DFI.2.18; assembly: GCF_020554505.1. NCBI lineage: Bacteria > Bacillati > Bacillota > Bacilli > Caryophanales > Bacillaceae > Caldibacillus > Caldibacillus sp. 210928-DFI.2.18. Next base: position 142,339 of record NZ_JAJCHL010000002.1, on the reverse strand, counting down.
ATGGTCCTAGTAAATCACTGATTTCGTTTTTAATTTCAGACCATTGGCTTGTTTTTCTTTCCATAATTTTTTCAAGATGTTTTGAAATCATATTTTGAGCTTCGTTGATTAAATCACCAGATTCGCGCATGTAAACAAATCCTCGAGAGATAATGTCAGGACCGGCTGCAATTTTAAAATTCTTCATATCAATGCTGACAACAACAATAACCAATCCTTCTTCCGATAAAATCCGCCGGTCACGAAGTACAATGTTCCCAATATCACCGATACCGCTACCGTCGATATAAATGGAACCGGATGGAATTTTTCCGGTTACTTGCGCCGCGTCACTGGATAAAGCAAGGACATCACCATTATCCATAATAAAACAATTTTCTTCAGGTATTCCACATTCCATTGCAATTTTCGCATGCGTAATCTGCATACGATATTCACCATGGATCGGTACAAAAAATTTTGGTTGAATAAGTCGCAGCATCAATCTTTGCTCTTCCTGCCCGCCATGTCCTGATGTATGGACATCGCTTAATGCGCCGTAAATAACTTCAGCACCCGCCCGATAAAGCAAATTTATCGTTCGATTGATGCTGGATGTATTTCCCGGTATCGGCGATGAAGAAAATACGACCGTGTCACCGGGGATAATTTGGATCTGCCTATGTGTTCCGTTTGCTATTCTCGACAGAGCAGCCATAGGTTCACCTTGCGTACCGGTGCATAAAATAACAACTTGATTCGCTGGTAATCGATTTAATTGATTGTTATCGATAATTGTATCTTTCGGACATTTAATATATCCGAGTTGTTGTCCGATTTCCATTGCAGCTTCCATACTTCTGCCAAATACGGCAATTTTTCTGCCGCTTTTTACTGCGGCTTCCGTTACTTGTTGTAACCGGTGAATATTGGATGCAAAGGTTGCAAAGATAATCCTGCCGTCAACTTTCCGGAAAATATCATTTATACTTTCACCGACTTTTCTTTCAGACATCGTAAATTCAGGTACTTCACTATTCGTGCTGTCTGATAATAGACAAAGGACTCCTTCTTTCCCGATTTCTGCCATTTTTGTTAAATTGGCCAGTTCACCAACCGGTGTAAAATCAAATTTGAAGTCTCCAGTATGAACAATATTACCAGGAGGCGTTTTGACAACAATTCCAAACGAATCAGGAATGCTATGTGTTGTCCGAAAGAAGGAAACGGATGTTTTTCGGAATTTGATAACATCCTCTTCTTTTATTTCAATTAAATTGGCTGTCCGAAGTAAGCCATGCTCTTCCAATTTATTGCGGATGAGTTCAATGGCCAATCTACCAGCGTAGATCGGAATATTGATCTGTTTCAACAGATAAGGTACACCGCCGATATGATCTTCGTGACCATGAGTAATAAATAAACCTTTAACTTTTTCCTGATTCTTGACTAAAAAAGAATAATCCGGAATAACATAATCGATTCCAAGTAATTCATCTTCAGGGAACTTAATACCGGCATCGATGATGATAATTTCGTCCTGATACTGAACAGCATACGTATTTTTCCCGATTTCCCCTAAACCCCCAAGGGCAAAAACGGCAGTTTGATCATTTTTTACCAATTTCATATTAAATCTCCATTAACTTAAAATTATTGCTTTGTTTTTCATATTCAAGATAGTTTCCTTCTAATTCTTGAATATGCTCGATTAGATATGGGGTTTCTTTAAATTTCCGATACACTTCTATTTTAGAATCAGCTTCTAAATAAAGCGCCTTTGTCCGTTCCCTGACTGGTATTTGATTTTTTGACTCTTGAACATAAACCTTAAAAATCATTTTGCTTAAACCTCTCCTTAACCGATTTCAAAAATAACTTTCCTTATTATAGCGAAAACAAAAAATAAATGCACGAAATGACCCGAAAAATTTTTTAAAACTATTTCCATGAATCAATTTTGTACCGAACCAAGTTATTTATATACAGCTTACCACATTCATCATCATGAAATAAAATTTTTTGATTGAGAAAATCATGTTAGAACAAATGAAACTAACTATTTCATGAGTGAAAAAAGGGCAAGTCTATATTTAAGACAAGCCCGATTATGCAATCATTTTTTTTCGTAACAATTCTTTCCAACGATTTGCAAGCTTTTTCTTAAGCTTTTTTAACATCGTTGAACACTCCCTCCAAAGTTTTATCAAACAGAAAACTTTGTTGATTTTTCCGGAACCATAAACTTATCTCTATTTATATTATATGACAAACCTCTTATAAATTTCATGGTGCAATCTGGAATATTTGTTAAAGTTTTGGATTTCCCTTCTCTATTAAATAAATGATGATTTCAAAAAATTAAAATTCAATAGCAATACCATTTTCAATTGGCCCAAACGGATTTTCCTGGTCAATTCGGTCGTAGAAAAGAATCCCGTTTAAATGATCAATTTCATGTTGAAAAACAATCGCCGGTAGTCCTTTCAGACGTATTTTTACTTCCTCACCGTTCATATTGTATCCTTTCACGGTTACACGGGCGTGGCGAGGAACTAATCCGGGATGGGGCTCATCAACGGAAAGGCAGCCTTCACCGTTTTTTAAATATGATTTTTCCACTGAGTGACTGACAATTTTTGGATTAAATAAAGCATAACTATAGAGTTTTCCTTTTTCATCTTCCACATGAACGGCAATCATTCTTTTTGAAACATTGATCTGTGGAGCGGCCAGACCGATTCCCGGACGTAATCCGTATTTTTGAGCGATTTCTTCATCTTGGCTGTTTATTACATACTCCAATAAGGACTTTAATATTTTTTTATCTTCTTCAGACGGCGGCATTGCTACTTCCTCGGCAACTTTTCTTAATGTCGGGTGCCCGTCACGAATAATATCTTTCATTACTATCATATATATCCCTCCTCGTATAAAACTTTTAACCATAAACAGTCTACCAAACAGTCTAACAAAGTTTTGCCAAAAAGTTAATAAAACAATCTATCATATGGTATAGTAAATGGATTCTATGAATATAGTATAGTAAAGTTGGTTTATCGATAGGAGCAAGAGATTTAAGAAAAAACTTTTCTGCCATATATTATGCAGTTCAATTATAATATGGATAAAGATTGGAGGTCCTATCTTGAAAAACCGAAATTTAAAATTACAGATTATCTTATTGCTGGTTATCGCTATTTTATCCGGATGTTTTTCACGACCGGAGGAAAAGATACATAAAAAACTGGAAGAAGTTGTAAAACTGGAAGAAGATTTTAAAAACGAGCAAAAACCATTGATCAAGTTAGAGGAAAAGGAGAAAAAACTTTACGAGCAAATCATCGAATTAGGATATAAGGAACACGACAAATTGATTGCTCTTGCGGACGAGGCAATTGAAGTTTCGAACCAAAGGCAGGAACACCTAAATGAAGAAAAGAAAAGTATTGTTACCGCCAGTGAAAAATTTGAATCGGTAAAGAAACAAATTGATAAACTTGAATCATCACAACTGAAAAAAGATGGACAGGAACTTTGTACAATTATGGAAAAAAGATATAAAGTTTATCATCAGCTATATGCTGAATACAGCAAGGCGATAAAAAAAGACAAAAAATTGTATGAAGCCTTTAAAGATAAGAATATGACGCTGGAAAAATTGCAAGAAAAAATTGATGAAATTAACCAAGCTTATGAACAAGTATATTTACTTAACGATCAATTTAATGAATTGACAAAAAAGTACAATAAGAAAAAGTTGGCATTTTATCGTAAAGCCGGACTTATTAAAAAGTAACTCAAAATTGGATTGGGTTACTTTTTTTGATTCTTTAATTGGGGGTATTTGTCTTTCCGTTAAGGTGGGATAAATCATATTAGTAAGTTATTTATGCAATTTTGTACTAATACAGATATGATTTTATTATTAGTACAGATGGAAACAGAATTTTTTAAAAAAATAACTTATTGAAGAAAAATACTTTTTAAAACCCAAAAAGATTGACGAATTGGTTTTTGTAGGTGTACACTTAATTATGAAAATGATTGTATCAATTTTATTTGATCAACTATTGGTACAGATTAAAAAATTACCTTGGCGGGGGATAAGAAAGAAATTATTAAAAAAATGTTTCTTTTTACGTGATAAAGGGAAAATATGAGTAGAATAAAAAAATTTCATAAAGAAAGGAAGAGAAACATGGCCTCCAAAACGAATAATATTGTGGTCGATCTAGCGAAACAACTTGATGTGGTTGATAAAGAATTTCAAACGTTACAAATTTTGAATGAAGAAGGGGAAATTGTCAACCAAGATGCTATTCCGGATCTAACTGATGAACAATTGCAAGAATTGATGCGTCGTATGGTTCATACACGTATTCTTGATCAACGCAGCATTTCATTAAATCGCCAAGGACGTCTCGGTTTTTATGCACCAACAGCCGGTCAAGAAGCTTCCCAAATTGCTTCTCATTTCGCATTAGAAAAGGAAGATTTCATTTTACCGGGATATCGTGATGTACCTCAAATCATTTGGCATGGGTTGCCTCTACATCAAGCATTTTTATGGTCACGCGGACATTTCCAAGGTATTCAAATACCGGAAGACTTACACATTCTTCCACCACAAATTATTATCGGTGCCCAATATGTCCAAACAGCCGGAGTTGCATTAGGAATTAAGAAAAACGGGAAGAAATCTGTCGCTATTACATATACAGGTGACGGCGGTACTTCACAAGGTGATTTTTACGAAGGTATTAATTTTGCTGGTGCATATCAAGTTCCTGCTATTTTTATTGTACAAAACAATCAATTTGCAATTTCAACTCCTCGTGAAAAACAAACAGCAGCCCGGACGCTTGCACAAAAAGCGGTTGCAGCCGGTATTCCTGGTATCCAAGTAGATGGTATGGATCCATTGGCTGTTTATGCTGCAGTAAAAGAAGCGAGAGAACGTGCTATAAACGGAGAAGGACCAACTTTGATTGAAACATTAACATATCGCTATGGTCCACACACAATGAGCGGTGATGATCCGACCCGTTATCGGACAAAAGAATTAGATAGTGAGTGGGAGAAAAAAGATCCATTAGTTCGGTTCCGTAAATATCTGGAAAATAAAGGTATTTGGAACGAAGAAATGGAAGAAAAGGTAATTGAACAGGCAAAAGAAGATATTAAAGAAGCAATTAAGAAAGCAGATGCTGCTCCAAAACAAAAAGTTACTGATTTGATATCGATTATGAACGTAGAATTACCTTCTAATTTAAAAGAACAGTACGAAATTTATAAAGAAAAGGAGTCGAAGTAAGCGATGGCTCAAATGACAATGATTCAAGCAATTAATGATGCGATGCGCCAAGAATTAAAAAGGGATGAGAAAGTATTAATTTTTGGGGAAGATGTAGGGAAAAATGGTGGTGTATTCCGCGCAACCGAAAACCTACAGGCAGAATTTGGCGAAGACCGTGTATTTGACACACCGCTTGCTGAATCCGGAATCGGTGGTCTTGCAATTGGTTTAGCCCTTGAAGGTTTCCGTCCGGTCCCGGAAATCCAATTTTTCGGTTTCGTATATGAAGTGATGGATTCCATTGCCGGTCAAATGGCTCGCTACCGGTTCCGTACCGGCGGGAGTTATAAAATGCCAATTACTTTCCGTTCACCATTTGGCGGTGGGGTTCATACACCGGAAATGCACGCGGACAGTTTAGAAGGGTTAATGGCTCAAACACCGGGATTAAGAGTCGTGATTCCGTCTACTCCTTATGATGCAAAAGGATTATTAATCTCGGCCATTCGTTCAGATGACCCGGTTATCTTTTTAGAACACATGAAACTTTATCGCTCATTCCGCCAAGAAGTTCCTGAAGGTGATTATACCGTTGAAATCGGTAAAGCGGATATAAAGCGTGAAGGTAAGGATATTTCCATTATTAGTTATGGTGCAATGGTTCATGAATCTTTAAAAGCAGCTGAAGAACTTGAAAAAGAAGGGTATTCTGCTGAAGTTGTTGATTTGCGAACAGTAAGTCCGTTGGATGTTGATACGATTGTTGCTTCCGTTGAAAAAACAAATCGTGCCATTGTTGTTCAAGAAGCACAAAGAGTTGCCGGTGTGGCTGCTAATGTCGTTGCAGAAATAAATGAACGAGCCATATTAAGTTTGGAAGCACCCGTATTACGTGTAACTGCACCTGATACAGTATATCCATTCTCACAAGCTGAATCGGTTTGGATTCCAAATTACAAAGATATTATTGAAACGGCTAAAAAAGTATTAACTTTCTAAGCGAAGATATGTGAGGACGGAAAGTAGCGGAACTTTTTCGTCCCTTCCTTCTTTTTATCCAACCTTAGCGGCGAGTCAAATCCTACCTCTAGATTCGGAACTTGCACAGATGTAAGGGGGGAATGAATTGCCCGTAAAGGTCAGATTGCTTTATCCAAACATCAGTGTCGATGAAGAAATATCCCACTGATGGAAGTTTCTCTTATTACTCTTAACTTAAACCGCATATGAACAATATCACTAGGAGGGATATTTGTGGCATTCGAATTTAAATTACATGATATTGGTGAAGGCATCACTGAGGGAGAAATCGTCAAATGGTTTGTAAAGCCTGGTGATACCGTTAAAGAAGACGATGTACTTGTTGAAATTCAAAATGATAAATCAGTAGTCGAAATTCCATCACCCGTAGAAGGAAAAATATTGGAAATTAAAGTTTCGGAAGGAGAAACAGCAGTTGTAGGTGATGTACTCGTTACAATTGATGCACCAGGACATGAAAGTGCACAACCTTCATCAGAAACAAAAGCAGAAGCGGCACCTGCGACAGAACCTAGCCAAGCTAGCGGTGGCGTGTCATTGTATGAATTTAAATTACATGATATTGGTGAAGGGATTAACGAAGGCGAAATCGTCAAATGGTTTGTAAAGCCTGGTGACATGGTAAAAGAAGATGATGTACTTGTTGAAATTCAAAATGATAAATCAGTAGTTGAAATTCCATCACCCGTTAAAGGGAAAGTATTAGAAATAAAAGTACAAGAGGGAGAAACTGCCGTTGTTGGTGACGTGCTGGTTACATTTGACGCCCCGGGATATGGTGTGACACAAGAAGGACCTGCACCTCAAGCTGAAACATCACAAACACCGGAAGCTGTCGAAACTGCTGCACCTCAAGGAAATCAGCAAAAGGCAAATGTCGATCCAAATCGTCATGTCATTGCAATGCCTAGCGTTCGTAAATACGCTCGTGAAAAAGGTATAGATATTCGTTTAGTTGCCGGAACCGGTAAAAATGGGCGAGTATTAAAAGCAGATGTTGATGCATTTGTAAGTGGAGGACAAGCAATAACAGAAGCACCAGCCCAACCTTCCCCAGCAGCAGAGACTACATCAGAAAAAGAAACTGCACCTGTTCAAAACGTTGTACCAACAGGTGAATATCCGGAAACACGTGAAAAAATGAGCGGAATTCGAAAAGCCATTGCGAAGAAAATGGTTGAATCGAAAACAACTGCCCCTCACGTTACACTAATGGATGAAGTAGATGTGACAAAACTTGTTGCACATCGAAAGAAATTTAAAGAAGTAGCTGCTCAAAAAGGGATTAAACTCACTTTCTTACCTTATGTAGTTAAAGCATTAGTGAGTGCTTTACGTGAATATCCGGCGTTAAATCAATCTCTTGATGAAGCAACACAAGAAATTGTTCATAAACATTATTATAACATCGGAATTGCTGCTGATACCGAGCGTGGCTTAATGGTACCGGTTGTTAAAGATGCTGACCGTAAATCGATGTTTACTATCTCGGCGGAAATCAATGAATTAGCCGGTAAAGCTCGTGAAGGTAAACTTTCTCCTAATGAAATGAGAGGAGGTTCAGCAACTATTTCAAATATTGGTTCTGTTGGTGGGCAATGGTTCACCCCGGTTCTAAATTATCCGGAAGTTGCTATACTTGGAGTCGGACGAATTTCGGAAAAACCAATTGTTCGTGATGGTGAAATTGTAGCTGCACCAATGCTTGCATTATCGTTAAGTTTCGACCACCGATTAATCGATGGCGCAACCGGACAAAGTGCATTGAATCATATCAAACGTTTATTAAGTGATCCTGAATTATTGTTAATGGAAGTATAGAGCCGGATAAAACTTTGAGAAGCTGCATGATTTTTAAAATTTCCAACCTTGATATCAGTGGAAAATTAATGCGAGATTTTTTCTATATTGTTATACTAGGTATGGGGCGTATAGTCATTATGACAAAATATGGAAATGGGGGAAATTTTTGCAGCTTCTCTGGTATTATTTGTATGTTTTACCGTTTTACCGGTAGACAATTAATAAGTTTAATCAAATGATTCCATAATTTTTATTTACTAACGACCCAGAACTTTTATTAATGGAGGCGTAAAAAAATGGTTGTAGGAGATTTTCCAATCGAAACAGATACAATTGTCATCGGAGCTGGTCCGGGGGGATATGTTGCCGCAATTCGTGCCGCACAATTAGGTCAAAAGGTGACAGTTGTTGAAAAAGATGCTGTCGGCGGTGTTTGCTTAAACGTTGGATGTATTCCTTCAAAAGCATTAATCAACGTTTCACATAAATATCACGAGGCAAAACATTCTGAAGAACTTGGTATTACTGCGGAACAAGTTAAAGTAGATTTTTCCAAAGTTCAAGCATTTAAAGACAGTGTGGTTAAAAAATTAACAGGCGGAGTTTCAGGCCTTTTAAAAGGTCATAAGATTGAAGTTGTCAAAGGTGAAGCTTACTTTGTCGACAGTAATTCCTTACGTGTAATGACAGAAAAAAGTGCACAAACTTATACGTTTAAAAATGCAATTGTCGCTACCGGTTCCCGTCCAATCGAGCTAAAAACATTTAAATTTTCTAAGCGAGTACTTGATTCTACCGGTGCTCTTGCACTTAAAGAAATTCCGGAACATATTGTTATTATCGGTGGTGGCGTCATCGGTCTTGAACTTGGCGGTGTATATGCGAACTTCGGGACTAAAGTGACCATTTTAGAAGGTATGGATGATATTCTTGGTGGTAATTATGCAAAACAAATGACTCAACTAGTGAAAAAGAACTTTAAAAATAAAGGTGCAGAAATTATTACTAAAGCAATGGCTAAAGGTGTGGAAGAAAGTGACACCGGTGTAGTTGTTACATATGAAGCCGGCGGAAAAGAAGAAAAAGTTTCTGCTGATTACGTATTTGTTATGGTCGGGCGCCGTCCGAATACAGATGAAATAGGTCTTGAACAAGCAGGGGTTAAATTAACGGACCGTGGCTTAGTTGAAATCGATAAACAATGCCGGACCAATGTACCGAATATCTATGCGATCGGTGATATTGTTGCCGGGCCGCAATTGGCTCATAAAGCCTCTTATGAAGGGAAAATTGCTGCTGAAGCCATTGCTGGACAACCGTCTGAAATTGATTATCTTGGTATTCCTGCTGTTGTTTTCTCAGATCCTGAACTTGCAACTGTAGGATACACGCCAGAGCAAGCCAAAGCAGAAGGCATTGAAGTTACGGTAGGTAAATTCCCTTATGCGGCATTGGGCCGTTCATTAGCATTAAATAATACGGAAGGCTTTTATCAATTAGTCGTACGTAAAGAAGACGGTGTGGTTATTGGCGGTCAAATCGCCGGACCAAATGCTTCCGACTTAATTGCGGAAATCGGTCTGGCTGTTGAAACGGGTGTAACGGCTGAAGATATTGCCTTAACGATCCATGCGCATCCAACATTTGGCGAGATTGCCATGGAAGCTGCCGAAGTTGCTTTAGGTACGCCTATCCACATTTTAAAATAATATCTACTGATAAAGTACTCCGGGCTATATGCTCGGGGTATTTTTTTGTACACTAAGGAACCAACATAGCAACAATCATGAAAAAGGGTTTATTTACATAGGAACTTTATTTCCTATTGGTTTGTACTATTCAGTTAAACGATTTTTACTAGCATACAACTGTAATGATAAGAAAAAATAAAAATGTATATCACAATACGGTTAAATTTAAAAAATGATTAATATATATTGACAGGTAATGAAATATAATATAATATATAACTACAAAATGTATAACACATTAGATTATTATGTTACATTAATTGAAAGGGGAATCACAATGGGTCAAATTGTATGTTCTGTTTGCAACTCTACAGTAGATTATTTTGAGGATGAAAAAGTTACCGTGCTGTATGGACAGTGTTCCAGTAGCGATTGCGAACATCATCATCATCATGATTTTGAAGAATAAGAAAAAAGGGAAAAAGAGGTATATGTTTGTTTACTTAAAGGGGATACATACTATTGTATCCCTATTTTTTGTTAATTGGTAATTCAAAATTTTAAAAAAGTTGCACTGAATTTCTTAGGAAGATATTCTTTATGAATCTGCTAAAACATCCGTTCTAGAAAATAAAACAACCATTAACATTCCTCGTCTACCATTGTGTTTCTTTTCGTGACTTTCGGAAAGTGGTTTTTCCAATGTAAAAACTGGTATAATTTTCTTGTGATTTCTGATTTATTTGTAAAGGGGGGTCCAATTTGGATTGGTCAACGCGGATAACAAAATTATTAAAGATTCAATACCCGATTATTCAAGGAGGTCTTGCCTACTTAGCGTACAGCGAACTGGCGGCAGCCGTATCTAACGCAGGCGGATTAGGACAAATTACAGCAATGAGTTTAAAACAGCCTAATGATTTACGAAAAGAAATAAGAAAGCTGAAATCGCTGACAAGTCGTCCGTTTGGGGTTAATTTTGCAATCGGTCAACATGGGAGACCTTATGAAGATTTTTTACAAGTAATCATTGAAGAAGAAGTACCTGTTGTATCCGTAACAGGTGGGAACCCGGCCCCTTTTTTTGAAAAACTTGTCGGCCAAGATATAATCAAATTAGTCTTAGTAGCGTCAAAGCGTCAAGCTCAAAAAGCCGAGCAACTTGGTGCAGATGCAGTCATGGTAGTCGGCCAAGAAGGCGGGGGACATCTGGGCAGAGACGATGTATCCACGCTTGTCCTTGTACCTCAAGTTGTCGATGCTGTTTCGATACCGGTCATCGCCTCCGGGGGAATTGGAGATGGCAGGGGATTGATGGCGGCTTTAAGTCTTGGTGCTGAAGGAATTGAAATGGGAACCCGCTTTATTGCAACGAAGGAGTGTGTTCATGCACATGATCTCTATAAACAAGCGTTAATTTCCGGAGATGAAACCGGAACTACGGTCATTAAACGGTCATTGGGAGCACCGGCTCGAGCTATTAGAAACGCTTGGACGGATAAAATTCTTGAACTTGAAAAAAATCGAGCGACTTATGAAGATTTAAAGGATTATATTTCCGGAGAAACGAATAAGAAATATATATATGAAGGAAAAATAAATGAAGGGTTTGCTTGGGCAGGACAAGTGATGGGATTAATTAAAGATGTCCCTTCAGTGGAAGAACTATTTCAAAGGATGATTATCGAAGCTGAAGAAATTCGTATAAAATGGCGATAATTTGGAGGTAAACATGGAATATTCCTATCCGATCTCCATGGATTGGACAACCGAAGAAATCATATCCGTTGTTCAATTTTTTGAAGCGATCGAAAAGGTGTATGATAAAGGTATAGAAAGAACACAATTGATGGAACAATATCGGAAGTTTAAACAAGTGGTTCCTAGTATTGGCGAGGAGAAGAAGGTTTTTCGAGAATTTGAAGAAGTGAGCGGTTATTCGGCTTATCATGCCGTAAAAAAATTGAAAGAGTCAAGCGTGGACACGGAAATCATTAAATTGCCTTAATGTAAACGGTAATCGGAATTCCAATCAGTGGAATTGCCCACTGATTGGAAGTTCTTTTACCGGAAGGACATTTGATATATCGGTACTAAAGTTTTGAAAGTCGAGGTAGCTAATTCTAAAAACCGTTTACCATCTTTTAAAATCGAATCATTTTTAGCAATATTTCTGCCTAGTAGAAATTCAGCTTTTTTTACTTGCTTAAATCGCAATAATGTTTCTTCCAAATCGATCTCTTGAATGGAAATGGCATTTTTATTCATATGATCTGTGGAAACGACAAAGTCATTCGTGATCAGCTGTTTCATCTCGTACATATGATTTAACAGATTATCGGCTATTTGTGATTTGTTGGGTAATTCATAAATATAGGCAAGCCAGAGAAATACACGGTCGTCAAAAAGGCCAACTTGAAAATGGGGGAATTGTTTGTAGCCCCGTTTATTCGGTCCGATAGCAAGCCATGTATCCTTTGGCGGGTTAACTTTCCGTCTAGCATGTTTTGCGATATGTAAAAACATTTCATTACCAACCATGGTAGATAATTCAGCCGTTAAATATGTACCGATTTCTCGAAACTTTGGTTGAATTCGATCCTTAATTGCAGTCATTCGTTCATCCAATCCGGCAATCGAAAACACTTGAAAATCTTTTTCTGAAAATCCTGTAAATTCCATTGTATATATAACAACTCCTATGCAAGCATTTTTTACTTTGACGATATTTTAACATATTTCAACAGGAAAGTTTAACTGTAAGCAATTGTACCCTTGTTTTTTCCAAAAAATAAAGCAAGCGATACTTTTCATTTCGACTTGGTGTATGATAATAAAAAATAAGGACAAAAAGTAATATTTGGAGGCAAACTCAATGATTGATTGGTTAGTATTAGATCGAGAAATAAAAATATGGATTCAAGAAGCGGGAGAAAGGATTCGTCATTCTTTACAAAATAAATTACAAATATCAACAAAATCGAATCCGAATGATTTAGTTACGAATGTTGACAAAGATACCGAGCAATTTTTTATAGAAAAAATTCGTTCAACTTATCCGGGTCATCGAATATTGGGGGAAGAAGGCGGCGGTGACGAAATTACTGATGTCAGAGGGGTAATTTGGGTTATCGATCCCATTGACGGGACGATGAATTTTGTTCATATGCATCGAAATTTCACCATTTCAATTGGCGTTTTTGGAGATGGCGTTGGTCAGCTTGGGTATATTTACGATGTTATTCACGATGAGCTTTATTCAGCTGTCAAAGGGAAAGGTGCATTGTTTAATGACCAACCGATACCAAGATTAGAAGAAGTTTCAATTGAAAAAGCAATTGTAGGAATGAATCCTATCTGGCTAACAAATAATCGACGTATTGATCCGGAATATTTAAGACGGCTTGTAAAAGACATACGAGGAACAAGATCCTTTGGTTCAGCTGCTCTTGAAATGGGCTATGTTGCTTGCGGCTGGCTGGATGCCTATATTGCCATGCATTTATCACCGTGGGACTTTGCGGCAGGTTGGGTCATTGTGGAAGAATTAGGCGGAAAGGCAACAAAATTAAACGGTGAACCTTTGTCACTCCTAGAAAAAAGTTCGCTATTTGTGGCAAAGCCCGGCTTGCACTCAGTCATTTTGGATAATTACCTACAAAATTATGTGGAAAAAAATTAGATCACCGAAAAAACGAAAGGTATGCCTAAACAATCAAACGGCATACCTTCCATCGATTATAATTTCCCCGATTCCCTCATTTTTTTCTTCGTACGGAACCCAAAGCCCATAATCAAAATTAAGAGTACAATGAATGTAAAAATTAGCGTTATGCTTTGAAATGAAACGGAAATACCGATACCGATCATCGCTGCAACTGCTAAGAAAGAATAAAGGAGAAAATTCCACTGAATCTTTTTCAAATTATCCCATCCTTTTTGTTAAAAATCATCATATATTTCCCGGCAAATTGTAAAAAATATAAAATGTCTATATGCTTTTATTTTACTAGATGATTTAATTTTTTTCCACAATGATGGTCAGTTGTGTTATAATAGAAAGGTTGATTTTCGAAAAGAAAGCAGGAGAAAGTATGAAAGTAAGGGAAGATATTAGAAATATAGCGATCATTGCCCATGTTGACCATGGGAAAACGACTTTGGTCGATCAATTATTGAAACAATCCGGTATTTTTCGTGCTAATGAGTATGTTCAAGAACGGGCCATGGATTCCAATGACCTGGAACGGGAAAGAGGAATTACAATCTTAGCAAAAAATACCGCTGTACAATATAAAGATGTAAAAATTAATATTTTGGACACACCGGGACACGCCGATTTCAGTGGGGAAGTTGAGCGAATTATGAAACTGGTCGATGGTGTGTTGTTAGTTGTTGATGCTTATGAAGGATGTATGCCGCAAACACGATTTGTTTTAAAAAAAGCACTCGAACAACATTTAACACCGATTGTCGTCGTTAACAAAATTGACCGTGATTTTGCAAGACCGGAAGAAGTGGTAGATGAAGTATTGGATTTATTCATTGAATTAGATGCGGATGATGATCAGTTGGATTTTCCAGTTGTTTATTGTTCAGCGATTAACGGTACCGCAAGCGTGGATCCGGACCCGGCAAAACAGGATGAAAATATGCAAGTCTTATTCGATACGATTTTAGAAAAAATTCCTGCACCTGTTGATAATCGTGAAGAACCGTTACAAATGCAAGTGGCCCTCCTTGATTATAATGAATATGTCGGTCGTATTGGTATTGGTCGGGTATTCCGTGGAACAATGCGAGTCGGTGAACAAGTGGCATTGATGAAGCTTGACGGTAGTGTGAAACAATTTCGGGTCACGAAAATGTTTGGGTTTTTAGGATTGAAGCGGGTTGAAATAAATGAAGCAAATGCCGGTGATCTTGTTGCCGTATCAGGAATGGAAGATATAAACGTTGGTGAAACGATTTGTCCGATTGATTTCCAAGAAGCATTACCACCGCTTCGCATTGATGAACCTACTTTAAAAATGACCTTTCTTGTTAATAATAGCCCTTTTGCCGGACGGGAAGGCAAATGGGTTACGGCAAGAAAAATAGAAGAGAGACTAAAAACGGAATTGCATACCGATGTCAGTCTTCGTGTCGATCCAACTGATTCCGCTGATTCCTGGGTTGTTTCCGGTCGTGGGGAATTGCATCTGTCAATTTTAATCGAAACGATGAGAAGAGAAGGCTATGAATTGCAAGTATCCAAACCGGAAGTCATTTTAAAGGAAATCGACGGCAAAATTTGTGAACCATTTGAAAGAGTCGTTATTGATACACCTGAAGAATATGTAGGTGCCGTTTTGGAATCGTTAGGAAGAAGAAAAGGCGATATGATTGATATGAGCAATAACGGAAAGGGACAAGTTCGCCTCATTTTCCTTGTTCCTTCTCGTGGCTTAATTGGTTATAATACAGAATTATTAACATTAACAAAAGGGTATGGAATTTATAACCACTCTTTTGAAAAATATTTGCCAAAACTGTCTGGTCAAGTTGGCGGACGGATTCGCGGTGTTCTTGTCTCAATGGAGACCGGTGTTGCTTCGACTTACGGTATCATGCAAGTGGAAGACCGCGGGGTAATTTTTGTTGAACCTGGAACAGAAGTTTACGGTGGAATGATTGTCGGCGAACATAATAGAGAAAATGATATTACAGTAAATATTTGTAAAACAAAACATCAAACTAATGTTCGTTCAGCGACAAAAGACCAAACGGCAGTTATTAAAAAACCGCGTTCATTTTCTTTGGAAGAAGCCCTGCAATATATTGATGAAGATGAATATGTAGAAGTAACTCCGGAATCGATTCGCATTCGGAAAAAAATATTGGATAAGTCATTACGCGAAAAAACAGCCAGAAAGAAAAAAGCAGAGTAATAAAGAAAGAAAACTCGGATACCCGAGTTTTCTTTATAATTCGTACATTTAATAGAATGGAAATCATACTATGTGACAACTTTTCTTTTCATCGGTATACTTTAAACGAAGACCATTTTGATGAAATTATTTTTGAGTGAAGGAGCGACAGCATTGGGACAAATTATTGAAATTAAAGGAAAAGTAAAGTTTAAAATTACTTTAGATCCGGGCGTATGGATTTTTGACGATCGCCGCATTGATTTAGATACATATTTTGCGGGAAAAAACATAAATGAATCAGATATTCCATATGAAGAAAAACTATCCCATTATTGGGACCGGGAGATCAGGGAAGGCTCTGTATCACCACCAACTTTAAAAACAGAAAAAAAATATGAAAAGGAAAAATTGCTAACAGGGACATTTGGAATTATTTTTGAACCATTTCTCAATAATGCCGAGCCATTACCGGAAGCGACAAAATTAGTCATTGAAACAAAAACTGACAAAGTGACGATTCCACTTAATGAAGCAAAAGATCTCATCTTTAAATTTTCTGAAAATGGAAGCCCTTTAAAAGCAAATGGACCCGTTCACATTTTATTCAAAGACGGATCAAATTTGGACAATCCTATTACAGATGTTCTTGCGTTAATCATTGAATAAAATGAATATCCTCTATCATTTCGTTGTTCATGTATAAAAAAATACGTTTTGACAAATTATACTAAATAAAGTGAAACCCAATCAGAAGTTAAAACGTGTTAGTCGGAAAATTTTCAGATTGAATGGAAGCGTTCCGGAGAAATCCGGATTTGCATTCTCCCGCTTAGAAAAGACAACAATGACTTGATAGAGGTGACATCATGAAAAAAATAATCATATTTATTATTTGTTTATTTTCTGTTTTTCAATTAAGTGGATGCCGTCAAAATAATGGGGTAACAGATACCTCCGATAATAATCGCAGTCAATATATGAACGTTAAAAATTCGAGTATAAATGAAGTAAGGAAGGAAGACAGTGAAGAAATATCCAACCATTTGGCAAATTTAGCGGCAGATGTCCCCAATGTAAATAATGCGACAGCGGTAGCACTTGGGAAATTTGCTGTCGTTGGAATTGACGTTGACAAAGATTTAGATCGTTCGAAAGTGGGTTCGATAAAATATTCTGTTGCTGAAGCACTAAAAAAGGATCCTTATGGTGCTAATGCGGTTGTCGTTGCTGATCCGGATTTTTTTGCCCGCATCGATGAAATTAGAAATGATATTCAAGATGGAAGGCCCGTTCAAGGTGTCCTAAATGAATTATCTGATATTGTTGGCCGTCTTATGCCGGAAGTGCCGGGAGACCTACAGGATCCAAGCATCGAAAATCGTACCGAAGAACCGAAACAAGAAACGGATGGACAAAAAGATGCAAAAAAACTTAACAATCAGCAAAACAAACAATCAAATCATTATAAAGATAATAACCAATGATTGGAGATGTATTACACTAAAAACCGGGACAGGCCTATCCCGGTTTTCTTGAAATATTTTTTAACTTTTTGCCAGTCCTCACCATTCATCATCTCTATGAACAGATCGGTACAACCTAAATTTTCCGGTTGATATTCTCGCTTCCGTACGCTCTTTAATTCGATCATGACATGCCTGACACATATATGTATGGATCGGACGATTTCTCAATTTTTTTGCAAGCGGTAATTCGTCATCAATTTCCTCGATTTTATCGCATATCACACATTGTACTTTCATTGCTTCCTCCAAAACAATACGCTTTTTCAGTATAAAACCATTATACCATACCATTTTGAACCGTATCCAAATATCAAGTGTCAAACATCATTATTATTGAACAGCTTTATTTTGGTCAAACTTCCTGCGAACTCGATAAATAGTTAAAACAAGGCAAATGACTACTAAACCTTCTGCTACAGGTAAAAATGTACCTAAAAAGCTCAAAATCGTACAGCCTAACAATAGAAAAGCGTAAATGATTAAAGACTTTAATAATGGCAATTTTTGGGCAAAACCAAGTTTATAAGCGGCAATGCTTAAAAGTACAATGGTACTGTAAAGAAGCCACATACCTATTTCCGGATTTTCATCAACTTTGTATAATGCCGCAAAAAAAGAAAGACGATTCTCTAACAACCCCATTCCCCCCAAAACAACAGCTTAATTTTACAAATTGTATTATTTCTATTATCATACATGACACAGACAGATTTGTAAAAAAACTCTTTTCCATTCACAACACAAAAAATAAGTTATCCACATTTTTATAAAAATTGGCAAATTTGGTTTTTTTTATTCGTGGATAAATTTAACTGAAATATTTTTTTCAATTTGGATAAGTCATATTTTCACA
Source organism: Caldibacillus sp. 210928-DFI.2.18 (assembly GCF_020554505.1). Classification (NCBI taxonomy): domain Bacteria; kingdom Bacillati; phylum Bacillota; class Bacilli; order Caryophanales; family Bacillaceae; genus Caldibacillus; species Caldibacillus sp. 210928-DFI.2.18. The sequence continues at coordinate 124,235 of NZ_JAJCHL010000002.1, read as the reverse complement.
ATACTACCAAAAATTTAAAAAACACTTCTCAAAGCTGCTTTTCTATAATAATGGTTGACTTAAAATGGATATTCATTCATAATAACCATATAAAAGTTAAATTTATTTTTAACTTAAAGGAGGGTTATTGACTTGACTTATACAATCAGTAAGGAAAAGGTAAGATTACATATGAAAAGAAATAGTATATCTACACAAAAGCAGTTAGCAGATCAACTAGGCATTAGCAAAAGTCAGCTTTCAATGATACTCTCTCCAAATTTTAATCCTATTAAATCCAATGCAATGAAACTATGTGAGCTCTTGGGTGTAAACTTTGAGGATATAATAGAATCAGAACAGTTAGAATTACCCCTGAATAGTACAGATCTTTTAAAGAAGTCTCAAGAGAAAGAAATCAATACAGCAGATTTTGAGGGGCATGACTTTGTAGAAGTTAGAGGGATAAAACCAAATAAAGACTATTCCGTTGTTGAACTATTTGCGGGAGCAGGAGGTCTGGCTCTTGGTCTTGAAATGGCTGGCTTCCATGCTAAGGGTCTTGTAGAGCTTGATAAACATGCCTGTCAGACTCTAAAAAAAAATAGACCTAATTGGAATGTTGTTGAGGAGAATGTAATAAAGATTGCTGAGCAAGGCATCAGAAACTTTTTTGATGTTCCTATAGGAGAACTTGACCTATTATCAGGAGGCTATCCTTGTCAAGCTTTCAGTTATGCAGGAAAGAAGATGGGGTTATCTGATGCTAGAGGAACACTTTTTTACTATTATGCGCAAATATTAAAACAGCTAATGCCAAAGATGTTCCTAGCTGAAAATGTTAAAGGATTAGTAAATCATGATAATGGCAGAACATTAGCTCTGATGATAAAAGTATTTTCTGACATTGGTTATACTGTTAAATGGCATGTATTAAGAGCATTAGATTATGATGTAGCTCAAAAAAGGGAAAGAATTGTAATCATCGGAATTAGAAATGATTTAGTTAAAAAGTATAATCTTGAATACTATTTACCTAAACCTTATGGATATGAGCTTACTTTAAGGGATGTTCTCAAGGATGTTCCTCCATCTGATGGGGCTAAATATCCTGAGTCTAAAAAGAAAGTTTTAGACCTTGTACCTCCCGGGGGATATTGGAGAGACCTCCCTGAAGAAGTAGCTAAGGATTACATGGGCAAAAGTTATTACTCAGGAGGAGGTAGAACAGGAATGGCTAGAAGATTATCATGGGATGAGCCATCTCTAACATTAACCTGCTCACCCGCTCAGAAACAAACTGAGAGATGTCATCCTGATGAAACTAGACCATTAACAGTTAGGGAATATGCAAGAATACAAAGTTTTCCCGATAGTTGGGAGTTTGAGTGCTCAACAGCTAATGCTTATAAGCAAATAGGAAATGCTGTTCCTGTAAACATGGCTAAGGCTGTAGGGTTATCCATTATAAATGTATTGAATCAAATTAAATAAATTGGAGTCAGTTCAGCTTCGATAAATTTATTAGTTGGACTGATTGTCATATTACTAGCTGAGAAGTATCCATCAGATATAGGATTTTTGATGAGGCTATAGCTGAATTACAAAATTGGATAGAGAATTAAAAAGAAATAAAAGGGGATGGATGCTTTAATTACATCCCCCCCTTCTTAAAAATTATACTTTTCTGTATCCTCAGCAACTAGCTTCTTTTCAACTTTAGATTCTAACTTTTTAGGTTTAAGGCTCTCCTCAATCTCTATAGCAAGGGAGTTAATTACTTTATCCATTAATTCAGAGCCATCATACTCTGAGGCAACCTCTCCAATAGCACCAGTAAGTCTATCGTAAAAGTCCTCTTCACCAGTAAGCCTATACCAAAACTCAGCCCCAACAATGACAGGGTATTCTTGATTAATTTTTTTATAATGCCCACTTAGCTCCTTAGGAGTTCCGTAAAATACCCCGACTATAAGGTCATTTAATCCAACGCTAAGGTTATTAGTTCTAGCAAGATTTTTTACTCCCGCAAAATGACCTTTTATTGTTTCTACATCATCTTTATTAATTGTATTTGGACCCGCCTTAATTTGGCAATATTTTCTCCTGCCATCCAACTTATCAATAAATTCAATGTCAATCCCTGATGTAGTTGATGCAAAGCCCTCTAAGACCTCACTACAAAACTTTTGCAGCTTGTTACCAAAAGTTGTATTTATAGATGTACCTAAAACTCTTGGATAAATGAGAGCTTTTGCAATACTTTTGGGGTCAGCATTACCAGTTAAAAAACTAGCCTTATACTTGTCTAAAAAAGGATTAAGATTGAATTCCTTTAACTTAGTTAGTTTTTCAGTATTGGCAATATGGCTAGGAGCAATTTCCTTTCTAAAAAACTCTTTTGCTTTTTCAATAATTTCATCATATTGACTACTCACTTTTATCCCTTCTTTCTTTGCTCGAATAGGTAAATATACTCTTTATTTCAATATTACTATTTTCATTTCATAAACGAAAGTCGTATTTTGCAAAAAGTATTCATAATCGGCTTTCTCCCAACACGGGCATGAAAATAGTTTTTTCTATCCACTTCTTGAATAGCATAAATGCTTCGGATCATTTACTCCATGCTTATAAGCAAAGAGGTTTACCAAAACAAATTGGATAATTTATCCAAAAAAATTTCTCGGGTAGCTCTGCTTTATATTTTTTTTGTTAAATTTACTACCATCTCTTCCTCAATATACAGGTGGAGTCTCAGACAGTTATTTTACTCAACATTCGCAGTATAAAAGTTGAGGCTAAACCTTACTCTTCTTTATGTAATGGCTCTTTAAATAGGTTCCCTAGCAACAGACATAATAATAAATGAAAAGACACCTTCCTTTTTAACGAAAACACTACCAGTAGAAGATATCATCACTTATATGATAACGGATAAACAATCAAACTTGCAAGACTATAATCTTCCATATTAGGAGCTTTTTTAAGATGTTTTTTCCTTGAATGCATTTATTAATTTTATGAATGCTATTATCTCTTGTTTTCCTTGCATTTTTCTTGTTTAGAAGGTAGAATTTTAACAAGAATGGTTTTCTTGTAAGGGGGGAATGATGGTGGCGTCTGAAATGAAATTAGATCATCGGGAGAAAGCCTATCTTTTGTTGCAATCGTATGCGGATAAGATTATTAAGCTTATCCAAGTTCAAATGGATCACTTAACGATGCCCCAATGCCCATTATATGAAGAAGTATTAGATACGCAAATGTTTGGTCTTTCCCGTCAAATAGATTTTGCCGTAAAACTCGGGCTCGTCGATGAACAAGATGGTAAGAACTTATTAGATTCAGTTGAACGGAAACTATCTGCTCTGCATGAAGCTTCGTTGAAAAAGTAATAACGATTCATAGCTCAAACAGTTGAACGGCCAATTGTTTGGGTTTTTTTATAGGATATGTATAAAAATACTGGTTAAAACCTTTGGACAAGTATTACTGTTCGCTCCCCGGCAATTCGCCTTTTTCAGATAAACTGTTAAAATAAATATATTCTTTAGTCAATAGAGTGTCTTTATGAATGGAACAAGACATAACAAAAGGATAGAATATTCATTTAAAAGATTGGAAGAGAAAGTATGCTAAAAAAAAGATTGAAGTCATATGATTACTCCATCCTTGTTGTTTATTTACTTGTCAGCATTTTTGGATTGATCATGGTATATAGCGCCAGTATGGTTACTGCCATTCAGCTCTATGATCTGAGCAGTACGTATTTTTTTAATCGCCAACTAATTAATTTACTGATTGCTATTGTCGCTTTTGCGTTTGCGGCAATTATTCCTTACAAAAAATTAAAATCAACTGGTTTTATTCAATTGATCTTTTTTGGTTCTATCGTTGTCCTGATGTTCGTCCTTTTTATGGGGAGTAATGTCAATAATGCAACCAGTTGGTTGAGAGTTGGCGTTAGGAACATTCAGCCGGCCGAATTTGTCAAATTAGGAACAATAATCTATTTATCGGCTGTTTATGCCAAAAAGCAACCATACATAAATGATTTTAATAAAGGAGTCATCCCCCCGATAGTTTTTCTAGTGTTTGTTACATTTTTAATTGTGTTGCAACCTGACCTTGGTACGGCAGCCATTGTTTTTTCAACGGGCATGCTCATTGTATTTTGTTCGGGTATGAATTGGAAAAATCTAGGACGTCTGCTGTTACTAGGTGCTATCTTTATTGCTGTTTTTTCACCGCTTATTTTATGGAAGCATGATGATATATTTACAGAGGAGCGAATGGGTCGTTTATATAGTTTTCGAGATCCTTTTAAGTATGAAGTAGATGAAGGATTGCAATTAGTCAACTCCTATTTGGCCCTTGGATCCGGCGGTTGGAGTGGCGTCGGTTTAGGAAAAAGCATTCAAAAATTAGGATTTTTACCGGAAGCACACACGGATTTTATAATGGCTATTATTGCCGAAGAACTGGGCGTTTTTGGTGTTGTTTTTGTTATTTTAAGCTTGGGGTACCTGATATTAAAAGGTTTTTATATTGGCATGAAATCGAAGGATCCTTTTGGAAGTTTATTGGCTTTTGGAATATCCGGAATGATCGGGATTCAAATGTTCATTAATCTCGGTGGCGTTTCGGGGATGATTCCCATTACGGGGGTCACGTTACCGTTTATTAGTTACGGGGGTTCCTCTCTTTTTATTTTGTCACTTTCCCTGGGGTTATTGATGAATATATCAAGTTACGCCAATCTCGAGCATGAACGGAATATTAAAAGCACGATTGAAAATAAAAAATCAAGATAATTATTTAATAAATTTATATTTTTTCCCAAACATTTTGTGGTATTATATATGAATATAAAAAACTGGTAGGGTTAACACTATTGGTCTACCAACTTTATCTAAAATTAGTTTTCTTAATTTGATTACTTTTCATTTTTAAAGCAAGAGAGAATGAGGTGGGAATTAATGGTCAAAATCAAAAAATTACTCGTAGCCAATCGGGGTGAAATTGCCATTCGAATTTTTCGAGCCTGTACCGAGTTAGGAATACGGACGGTGGCAATTTATTCAAAAGAAGATGCAGGGTCGTATCACCGTTATAAAGCAGACGAAGCCTATTTGGTCGGGGAAGGGAAAAAACCGATTGATGCCTATCTGGATATTGAAGGAATCATCCGTATTGCCAAACAAAATGAGGTGGACGCGATCCATCCGGGTTATGGATTTCTTTCGGAAAATATCGAATTTGCCCGAAGATGTCAAGAAGAGGGGATTATCTTTGTCGGTCCAAAAAGTGAGCACTTGGACATTTTTGGGGATAAAGTAAAAGCCCGACTTGCTGCTCAGAAGGCGAATATTCCTGTTGTTCCTGGAAGAGAAGTTGCAACTGAAGACGATATTCGCCAATTTGCCCAAGAACATGGGTTCCCGATTATTATTAAAGCTGCGATGGGCGGCGGCGGTAAAGGGATGCGCATCGTCCAAACAGAAAATGAACTTTCCGAAAATTTCCAGAGGGCAAAATCGGAAGCAAAAACATCATTCGGTAGTGATGAAGTATATGTTGAGAAATTTATTATCAATCCAAAACATATAGAAGTTCAAATATTGGCTGATACAAAAGGAAATATTATCCATCTTTATGAAAGGGATTGCTCCGTTCAACGACGTCATCAAAAGGTGGTAGAAATTGCTCCATCGGTATCATTAAGCAAAAAATTGCGTGATGAGATCTGTGATGCAGCTGTTCGACTTATGAGAGATGCCAAATACATCAATGCCGGAACAGTGGAATTTCTCGTATCCGAGGGTCGTTTTTATTTTATTGAAGTAAATCCCCGTATTCAAGTTGAACATACAATCACGGAAATGATAACGGGTGTAGATATTGTCCAATCACAAATTTTGATTGCGGAAGGACATGCCCTACATGGGGATATGATTGCCATTCCGCAACAGGAAGCGATTCAGACGAATGGATATGCCATTCAGTGTCGGATTACAACAGAAGATCCGCTTAATCATTTTTTACCGGATACTGGAAAGATAACAGTCTATCGTTCAAGCGGCGGGTTCGGTGTTCGCCTTGATGCGGGAAATGCTTTCCAGGGGGCGATCATTTCACCTTATTATGATTCATTACTGGTAAAAGTCTCGACTTGGGGTTTCACATTCGAAAAAGCAGCTGCAAAGATGGAACGAAATTTGCGGGAATTTCGTATTCGTGGCATCAAAACAAATATTGCTTTTTTAATTAATGTTATGAAGCACCCGAAATTTTTAAACGGTGAATATGATACATCTTTCATCGATACAACACCTGAATTATTTCAATTTCCGATTGCGAAAGACAGGGGTACCAAACTGCTAACCTACATTGGTGATGTTACGGTGAATGGCTTTCCAGGAATCGGAAAAGGGAAGAAACCTATTTTTACAGCACCTAGAATCCCTGAAGTTAAAAATCTTGAACAACCAATCCAAGGGACGAAACAAATTCTTGATCAATACGGTCCGGACGGTTTAGTTAAATGGCTGAAAAATCAAGATAAGGTTCTTTTAACAGATACGACATTTCGGGATGCCCATCAGTCACTTCTTGCAACAAGACTAAGAACATATGATATGGTAAAAATTGCGGAACCGACGCAAAGCTTGTTACCGGACTTGTTTTCATTGGAAATGTGGGGCGGTGCTACGTTTGATGTCAGCTATCGTTTCTTAAAAGAAGATCCATGGGAAAGGCTACGTAAACTGAGAGAAAAAGTTCCGAACATTTTATTTCAAATGTTATTCAGAGGATCTAATGCAGTCGGTTATAAAAACTATCCGGATAATGTTATAGAGGAATTTGTAAAAGTATCTGCGCATGCCGGTATTGATGTGTTCCGGATTTTCGACAGCTTAAACTGGGTGAAAGGGATGGAAATCGCCATTCAGTCTGTCCGTGATGTCGGAAAAATTGCCGAAGCTGCTATTTGCTATACAGGAGATATCCATGATCCGAGCCGTTCAAAATATAATTTAAAGTATTATTTAGATTTGGCGAAGGAGCTTGAACAACAAGGAGCCCATATATTGGCGATTAAGGATATGGCCGGACTGTTAAAGCCGGATGCTGCATATGAGCTCATTTCCGAATTGAAGGGTCATATTGATATACCGATCCATCTTCATACACATGATACAAGCGGAAATGGTATCTTTACCTATGCAAAAGCCATCGAAGCAGGTGTTGATGTTGTCGATACGGCGATCAGTTCAATGGCCGGCTTCACTAGCCAACCGAGTGCCAACTCTTTAGTATACGCCCTTGAGGGGAATAAAAGAAAACCAACCGTATCCATTCAAGGCTTAAATGAGTTAGGCAAATATTGGGAAGATATTCGGAAGTATTATCAAAGCTTCGAGAGCGGGATGAATGCACCACATCCGGAAGTTTATGAACATGAAATGCCAGGCGGACAATACAGTAACTTGCAACAGCAGGCAAAAGCAGTCGGATTGATTGACCGTTGGGAAGAAGTGAAACAGATGTACAGAAGGGTAAACTTCCTGTTTGGTGATATTGTGAAAGTTACCCCGTCTTCAAAAGTTGTCGGTGATATGGCACTATTTATGGTCCAAAATGAATTGACGGAAGAGGATATTTTTACAAAAGGAAGAACGATTGATTTTCCCGATTCGGTCATTGAATTTTTCCAAGGATATATCGGTATTCCTTATGGTGGTTTTCCAAAAGAATTACAAGAAGTTATCTTAAAAGACAGAAAACCGCTAAGCGTACGTGCAGGTGAATTGTTGGAACCGGTTAATTTCAATCAATTGAAAGAAGAACTATTCGCCGAAATGAAAGCAAAACCGACTGAGTATGATGTATTAGGCTATGCACTCTATCCAAAAGTTTTTCTTGATTATGTAAAAAGTCACCATCGATATGGAGATGTTTCTTGTATTGATACGCCCACATTCTTTTATGGTATGAGAATTGGCGAAGAATTGGAAATCGAAATAGAAAAAGGAAAAACGCTTTTTGTCAAACTTGTTTCTGTCGGCCAGGTACAACGGGATGGAACACGGATTGTTTATTTTGAATTGAATGGTCAGCCGCGTGAGGTTGCTATCCGTGATGAAAGTGTTAAGGGAGATATTGTCGAGCGGAGAAAAGCGGATCCGAAAAATGAAAATCATATCGGTGCCACGATGCCGGGAACAATTGTGAAAGTTCTGGTTGAAAAAGGAAAAAAAGTGAAAAAAGGCGAACATTTGCTTATTACTGAAGCAATGAAAATGGAAACAACTGTCCAGGCACCGTTTTCCGGTACGGTTGAAGAGGTGTGTGTACAAGATCGCGATTCAATCAAACAAGGTGATTTATTAATTGTATTAGGAAAGTAAGAAAAGCGCAGGGAGTCCTGCGCTTTTCTTAATCAATTTTATAATTAAAGTTGATTGGTCTAGTTGCATGACGGTTATTATTTTGATGGATACGGTAAACAAGAAAATTCATAAAACTTAATAGACCAAATAAGCAGGAAATAAATAATGTATGCAATAGAGCAATAAATAAATTTAATTGTGTAAATATAGTTAATGCACCGGTCGTTGCTTGCAGTAAAACAAGTATAAAGGCTAACACCCATCCGTAATAAAGGACCGGTTGATTGCGGTAATGTTTAATAGATAAAATCATTATGTAAAAAATCCATAAAAACAAAACCCCTGCCGCCAATCGATGCCCCATTTGCGCCCATTCATATAAGTTTTGCGGAAGGCCGACAACAGAATTGTTACATAAAGGCCAACTTGGACAAATCAAACTTGCTTCCATATGTCGAACAAGTGCACCGGAATAAATAACAACCAGACTATAAACGGTAACTCCAATGGTATGACGTTTCAACCGACGATCGAAATGTACGGATTGGACAGAAAACTTTTTATCAACTTCAAAGATTAGTAAAGTTAATAGGAGGACGCCGGCAAATGAAATCAGTGAAATACCAAAGTGTAAGGCTAAAAAGAAATCGGATTGTCCAAACAAAACCGTCAAAGCCCCGATAAAACTTTGAATGAGGATGAAAGCGATTGCTAAAATCGATAAAAATTTTCTTTCCGGAATGTTTGGCATATGTTTCCATGTCAATACAACTAATATGAGGACTAAGATGGAAACAATACCGGTTACAAGTCGGTGAGAAAATTCAATTAATAATTCAGCATTGATTTCATTAGGTATAAATTGACCATGACAAAGCGGCCATGAACTGCCGCAACCATCCCCTGATCCGGTTTTCGTAACCAGCGCACCACCAAGCAGTAATAACAACATACCCAGTGTTGAAAAGATGGCAAGACGTTTAATTCGACGCTGCAAAAGACTCACCTACTCCATAAAAATATAAATAATTATAAAAATTATACATGATTTTGTTGAAAAATACTGCGTAAAATAGTCCTATATACAAAATGTCACATATTTGTCACATATTTTTTGAAATATGTTCACAAAATTTCGCTACTTATGATTAAATATAAGATAAAGTGTATTTGAACCATTTACAACATAATAATCGTAATTTATCAAAGTGAAATAATAGAAATCTATTTATAAATCATATATAGTAGTGTCAGGGAATGTTTCCACGTTAAAAGGAAGGAGGGCGTTTCATGTGGGAGATACAAAAGTAATTCAGCCTGAATTTCAAAATGAAGATGTGAATGGTAAAGAGTCTAAATCGACTTTAGTTAAAGACTTTTTAGCATTAATTAAAATCGGGATTATTAATTCAAATATAATCACGGCCTTTACGGGAATTTGGCTGGCACTTTTTTATAATGGTCTTGGTTTTTTTGATCATTTAGATAAAGTGATTTTGGCAATCATAGGTACTTGGCTTGTCATTGCCGGTTCTTGTGCATTAAACAATTATATTGACCGAGATATTGATGGAAAAATGGACCGAACAAAATCACGTCCAACAGTGAACGGCCATTTTTCATCAAATTTTGCATTGACCATCGGGCTTTTGTTCGTGACATTAGGTGAACTATTTCTGTTTCAAACAACCGTAACAGCCGGCTTAATCGGAGCCTTTGGTTCATTTATATATGTTGTATTATATTCACTATGGTCAAAGCGGAGGTATACGCTGAATACGGTCATCGGGAGTTTTTCCGGAGCCGTTCCGCCGTTAATTGGTTGGGCTGCAATTGATGGCAATCTTCATATTGTCAGTTGGGTGTTGTTTCTAATCATGTTTTTATGGCAGCCACCGCATTTTTTGGCGTTGGCCATGCGAAGAACTGATGATTACCGTGATGCCGGTATTCCAATGCTTCCGGTTGTGTATGGTTTTCAAGTGACAAAAAGGCAAATCATGATTTGGATTTTTTGTTTATTACCTTTGCCGTTTTATTTACTCTCTCTCGGCATCCCGTTTGTCATATTGGCAACCATTTTAAACATCGGTTGGATTGTGCTTGGACTAACCGGGTACAAAAAACAAGACGATATGAAATGGGCAACAAAAATGTTTGTCTACTCGTTAAATTATTTAACCATTTTATTTGTTGCCATGGTCATAGCTACATTATTATAAATGTGACCTAGGTGTAAGGGGGATCATTCCCTTACACTTTACATAACTACAATAAACACGATTAATATCGTGTTTATGATAAAAAGGTATTATATCAATACCAGTACTATTCTTTTAAATTTTAAGTGTAATTATTTTAATTTAAAGAAAGAGGGGATTGATTGGGGATGAAATTTGGGCGTCTGAGTTTCTTATTCCTTCTATTGACGCTGGTTTTGGCGGGGTGTGGCGAACCGTTTTTATCAACATTAAAACCTGCCGGGGAAGTTGCTGAAACACAATTGACTTTGTTGTTTATCAGTACTTCTATAATGGTTTTAGTCATTTTAGTGGTTGTCATTATTTATTTGATTGTACTTTTTCGTTTTAGAAGGAAAAAAGGGGAAGAAAATAAAATACCGAAACAAGTCGAAGGTAGTCACAAGCTGGAAATTATTTGGACAGTGATTCCTATTCTTTTACTTTTATCTCTTTCCGTTCCTACCATTGCCGCTACTTTTAAGTTGGGCGATGTAAAGGATATGGATAAAGTGGATAAAGATGGAAACCGTGAAGCTTTAGTTGTAAATGTGCGAGCCAACTTATATTGGTGGGAATTCGAGTATCCGGACCTAGGCATTATCACTTCTCAAGATTTAGTTGTACCTACAGATGAAAAAGTATACTTCAATTTAAAAGCATCTGATGTAAAACACTCGTTTTGGGTTCCTGCTGCAGGCGGAAAGATGGATACAAATACAGATAATGAAAATAAGTTCTATTTAGTTTTTGATAAAGAGAAAGCGGACGAAGCAGGAAATTTATTTTATGGAAAATGTGCGGAGTTATGCGGCCCGTCACATGCTTATATGGACTTTAAAGTAAAAGCGGTTTCACGTGATGAATTTAATCAGTGGGCAACTGCTATGCAAAAGAATAAAGAAGAAGTACAGCCAAAAAGTGATCTGGCTAAACAAGGTCAAGAAGTATTTCAAGCGAATAATTGTATAGCATGCCATGCTGTAACCGCCAATGATGCAAGACCGGAAACAGCTCGGACAGCGCCAAATCTGGCTGATTTCGGTAACCGTACAAGAGTAGCCGGTATATTAGAATACAACGAGGAAAATTTAAAGGCATGGATTCAAAACCCGGAAAAGTTTAAACCGGGCAATCAAATGTATAAAGAGGCAAATTTATCTGAGGAAGAATTGGATGCTTTAGCAGAATATTTAATGGGTTTAAAAGTACAAGAATAATAAAGGGGAATAAAAGGGAGGTAGAACCGTGAGTAGCGTCGCAGTGAAAAAGGGGTTAGGCGCCTCTGTTTGGGAATATTTAACAACTGTCGATCATAAAAAGATTGCACATCTTTATTTAGGTACAGGTGGTTTCTTTTTCCTGCTCGGTGGAATAGAGGCACTGTTCATCCGCATTCAATTAATGAAACCAAATAATAATTTTGTTAACGAACAATTATTTAATGAAATCATGACAATGCACGGAACGACGATGATTTTTCTTGCGGCCATGCCAATATTATTTGCATTTATGAATGCGGTGGTTCCAATACAAATCGGTGCACGAGATGTTGCATTTCCGTTTTTGAATGCACTTGGCTTTTGGTTGTTTTTCTTTGGGGGTATGTTTTTAAATCTTTCCTGGTTTTTGGGTGGTGCTCCTGATGCGGGGTGGACATCGTATGCCTCGTTATCGCTACGATCAGAAGGGCATGGCATTGACTTCTATACATTAGGTTTACAAATATCCGGTTTTGGCACGCTAATATCCGGAATTAACTTTCTGGCGACAATTATTAATATGCGGGCACCGGGAATGTCATTTATGCGAATGCCGTTATTTACTTGGACGACATTTATTGCATCAGCACTTATCCTTTTAGCATTTCCGCCGTTGACAATCGGTGTATTCTTATTAATGTTTGATCGTTTGTTTGGCAGTAACTTCTTTGATGTTACGATGGGTGGAAATACAATTATCTGGGAGCATTTCTTTTGGATTTTCGGACACCCGGAAGTGTATATTTTAGTTTTACCGGCCTTTGGCATATTCTCTGAAATTATTCCAACATTCTCAAGGAAACGTTTATTTGGCTATTCATCCATGGTGTTTGCGACTGTTTTAATCGGATTTTTAGGGTTCATGGTTTGGGCACACCATATGTTTACAACCGGGTTAGGAAATGTTGCCAATGCGATTTTTGCTATTGCGACAATGGCCATTGCAGTTCCAACCGGGATTAAAATCTTTAACTGGTTATTAACGATGTGGGGTGGCAGTATTAAAATTACTGTGCCAATGTTGTATGCACTTGGCTTCATTCCCAGCTTTGTTATCGGTGGGGTTACCGGGGTCATGCAGGCAGTGGCACCTCTCGATTATCAATTACATGATACGTACTTTATTGTTGCACACTTCCACTATGTCATTATAGGCGGTGTTGTATTCGGAATTTTGGCAGCGACTCATTTTTATTGGCCAAAGATGTTTGGAACTAAACTAAGCGAAAAAATGGGATATGTTACTTTCACTTTATTTTTCATTGGCTTCCATTGTACGTTTTTTATCCAACATTTTCTCGGTTTAATGGGAATGCCGCGAAGAGTTGCAACATTTTTACCCGGACAGGGACTTGAACTTGGAAACTTAATTAGTTCAATTGGTGCTATGCTTATGGCTGTTGCGGTAATTATTTTATTATTTAATGTTGTAATAACTTCAATTAGAAATAAAAAGGTGGGTGCTGATCCGTGGGAAGACGGGCGAACTATGGAATGGGCCATTGCTTCACCGCCACCTTTCTACAATTTTAAACAAACACCGTTAGTAAGAGGTTTAGATACATGGTGGTTGGAGAAAATGGAGGGCAAAAAGGAATTAACTCCTGCTGAACCATTAGGAGATATCCACATGCCAAATAATTCGATAATTCCATTTTTCATCAGTCTTGGATTGTTTGTAGCCGCTTTTGGTGCTATGTACAATCCGTTAAATTCGGTTGGCGACGGGAAAAGTTGGGGATTACCGGTATTGATTATTGGCTTAGGTATCACGTTTGGTTCCATGTTAATTCGTTCGTTACGAGACGATTTCGGCTATCATATTCATAAAGAAGACTTGTTGGAAGATGATAAAGGGGGGAAAGTGGGATGAATGCAGAAGAAAGATATACGCCTTTGAATTGGCCGGATCATCCTGAAACCCAAACATTAGAAGGAAAAAACAAATTCCTCGGTTTTTGGCTTTTTCTGGCGGGGGAAACGGTTTTATTCGCTTCCCTCTTCGCTACTTATTTGGCGTTAAAGGATTCAGTACCCGACAGCTCTCATCCACTGGCGAAAGATCTATTTAACTTGCCTTTAGTTTTTGCCATGACAATGATTTTATTGACAAGTTCAATTACGAGCGTTTATGCCATTTACCATATGCGAAATTATCATTTTAAAAAAATGCAGGCTTGGTTTGTCATTACGGTCTTATTAGGTGCCGGCTTTTTGGCTTTAGAAATTTATGAGTTTACTCACTATGTTCATGAATATCATTTTACTTTTGGCTCAAGTGCCTTTAGTTCAGCTTATTATACGTTAGTTGGAACACACGGAGCACACGTTACATTTGGTTTATGTTGGATAATTGCTTTGTTAGTTCGAAATGCCAAACGGGGATTAAACTTATATAATGCACCAAAATATTACGTAGCCAGTTTGTATTGGCATTTTATCGACGTCGTATGGGTTTTCATCTTTACAGTTGTTTATTTGATAGGTAAGGTGGGATGAACATGGAAAATGAACAAGTGAAAAATCCAAATCTTCGTGCACACCATGACTATCGTAGAAAAAAAAGCGCCAAGGAAATGCAGGTTCAAGTTATTACTTTTGCATTGATGATATTTTTAACGATTGTTGCATTTATTGCTGTCGGAACCGGTGATTTTTCAGTCAAATTTATTATTCCGTTTATTTTGCTGTTGGCGGTTATTCAAGTTGGTTTTCAGCTTTATTATTTCATGCACGCAAGTCAAAAAGGACACGAGTTACCGATGTTCTTTATGTATTCGGCCGTGATCATTGCTTTTGTCACTGTATTGGCTTTTGTAACAATTATTTGGTGGTAAAAAATATAAGGGGATGGTCAAGACTATAATATCCATGGACACCACAATTGGATTTCTGATAAAAAAGGTTAGAAAAAAATGTGGAATGGATTTATTTCGTCAATGACCTCCCCTTTTTCCACAGAATAAAAGTAAAAAAATTGGTGGAAACCTTTGATTAAGTTTTTATTGTCCAACTCAAAGCCTTTCTAACAGAATAAGAAAGTATAAAAATACAAGTAAATAACTTGGGATTAGTTTTATTGTCTAGCTCCAAGCGCCAGCGACTAGCAAACTTCACTCCCCTCCACTACGATAAGTCAACATCGGCTCGTCCCTCGCCGTGTTTCCTTTATCTCATTGCGGGGCGCTCCAGTTTGTACGTCGCTTAGCGGGCGCTCTGCGCTTTTCTTAAAAATAATATTAAAATTTGAAGAATCACATTTATGTCATAAAGTTGTCAAATTCAATTATTCGCTACTGTAAATGAATAAAGTTATAATATATAAAAGGGTAGCGATCGATCGAGGTGTAGGCAGTTGTTTAGACTAGAGCAGTTTGGTTTTCGGGCATTATGGAGTCCTTATTTCTTTTTGTTTCTCTTGGTCTTGACACTTATATTTTTTTATGTTGCCAAAAAACAACGCCACCGGTTTGAAGGTTCGGAATTATTAACAAAAAAAGAAGGCACTCTGTTTATTTTTACCATGCTATTTTTATATATCATTAAAGGGTCTCCGATTGATCTACTTGGCCATCTTATGTTTACCTTTCATATGATACAAATGGCTTTTTTATATTTGCTGATTCCGCAACTTATTATTACAAGTGTTCCGGTATGGATGTGGAAAAAACTGCTCTCTCTACCGGTAATTAACAAAGTTTTTGCCTTTTTTACGAGACCGTTGATTGCCTTGATTGTTTTCAACGGCATGTTCTCTTTTTACCATATACCACTAATATTTGATCAAGTGAAAACGAATATATGGTACCATGCTCTGTATACAGGCATTTTATTTCTATTTGCCATTTTCATGTGGTGGCCGCTCATCAATAAAGTTGAAACGGAGAAACGTTTATCCGGTTTGAAAAAGGTCGGCTATTTATTTGCAGACAGTATATTAATTACTCCGGCATGTGCCTTGATTATTTTTAATCATACGCCCATGTATGAAACGTATACGAATATAGAAGCTTGGGTGCAGTCGCTGCATTTATGTGTACCGGCAGATGTTATCTCAACTTTGCAATTATCTGGTCCGGAGATGTTCAATCTAATGTCGGCACAGTATGATCAGCAAACCGGCGGAGTAGTTATGAAAATATTGCAGGAAATCATTTATGGCGTGATTTTATATCGAATTATGATGGATTGGTACAAAAGAGAACAAGAAGAAACCGATTCTTTTCCGATCCCCGGTAATGGTCCATAAGTAAATTTTTAGTTTAGAATATGTTAAAATTTCGTTTAGTAATGAGGTATGATTATGGGACATCTTGCATTTTTACCGACTTTAAGTACTTTATGTATTGTAATCAGTGCGATTTTTGTCGCGATTGGCTGGTATTTTATCAAACAAAGAAAAATTAATCTTCATCAAAAGATGATGATTACAGCGGCGGTATTTGCGGTTCTTTTTTTCACTATTTATGCGAGCCGTACCGTTTTTATCGGTAACACCTCTTTTGGGGGACCGGAACATATAAAAATTTATTATACGATTTTCTTGATATTTCATATTATATTGGCTACAATTGGTGCCATCCTTGGTATTCGTACGATATGGCTTGGGTGGAAGAAAATTTTGGACAAGCATCGAAAGTTAGGTCCGATAACAAGTATTGTTTGGTTTTTCACTGCCATAACCGGTGTAGTTGTTTATATTCTTCTATATGTTCTTTACCCCGGAGGAGAAACAACATCATTAATAAAAGCAATTCTTGGCTTTTAAACAAAGGATCGCTACCGTTTATTGGTAAGGCGATCCTTTGTTACCCTTTAGGATTCTATAGCTAGTGCCAGCGGTTCCAGTTCTTCTTTGACTGCCAGTAATATTTCTTTGCACTCGTTAACTAATGCATTTGGAAAATTTTCATCTTCTCCATACTCCACACCATGTGGATAGTAATACTTTCCAAGAATTGGTACTTTCAATTGGATGATTGCATCATGGGCACCAACATCTCCTGAAACAGCATAGCCTTGTACTCTTAAATAATATACATTATTATTAATAACTATTTTTCGGTCGTATGTTACTCTTTCGTAATCCCATTGTCCGGCACGAATTAAACCGTATTCTGGTAAAATTTCATCCAGAGTATTTAGATCCAATTGCAAATGTTCTAACCCCGTGTTCTCAATATACATAATTTCTCCCTCCTACATAAGTTAACAAACGGTAAACCCCATCATTATCATAATAGTTGAAAATAAGTTGACTTTCAATAAAATTAATGGAATTTATTTAAACTAGTAGGAAAGTTTAACAAATCCACGTATGGGCAGTTTCATCTTCCGCATAATGATCAACGCGAGTTTTGAGGTGGGGACAAGACTTGCTGATAAGAGTTGATAAAGTATAGGGTTTTAGTGCGGATGCTAATTCGGCGTGATTATCTTTAAACGATTCTATACAGCTCCTTTTAAAATGTTTTTAAAAAATGTTATAATAAAATGAAAATTATCGCTTCCTGCACTTTTACTTCATTCAGCTTATTCTTTAAAAAGTCAGGTGAATTTTTAGTAGAATGATTCTATTATTTATTATGATACATATAAATAAAATAAATAGAACAAGTAAGGCAAGGGGGGAAGTCCTCTGAAAAGCTTAGTTAGAATTTTAGTTATTGCTACGATTATTTTAGTGATCGGAATATGGTTCAACCAATTTTATTCACGTGATAAAGTTTTGGTAGATGATAAAAAGAAAATCGTAGAAAATGAAAGTTTGAATATTGTCCAAGAAGATTCTAGCGAAAAAGTGGAACAGAAAAGACCGAAAGCGGGAATTTCAACCTATATTGGTAAATCACTTCATACATTTCAAGAAGAATACGGAGAACCTTCAAGACAGGAGCCGTCTTATCATGGATATACATGGTGGATTTATAATCAAGACGGTAAATATATGATGGTAGGTGTCGACAAGGAAAAAGTAGTTACAATAGCCGTTGCTACTCCAGGCATTGATGTAACACCGTTTCAGATTGGAGAAAATCTTGAATCCGTATATAAAAAAGTAGAAATGCAACCGGAGATTGAGCTTAAAAATGAAGATGGTGTATATCGTTTTGAATTGTTTGAAGATGATTTAAATATAAAACCATTGATTTCGCTTGGAAATATTTATGCACAATTATATTTTGATCATTTTGAAGGAAAATTGTTATTTGTTCGGTTTATGGATGGTGATACATTAATAAAGCAACGCCCTTATGATATGTCATATCGGGGGAAACTTGTTGAACAAGAGCCCTTAACAGATGAAGAATGGAATCAAGCTGATTCGGCTGCAGAAACACAGATTTATGAACTAACCAACTTAGTCCGGAAAAATTTCAACCTTTCCGAGTTAGGTTGGGATCAGGAAACGAGGAAAGTCGCTTATGAACATAGTCAGGATATGTACGATACAGAAACCTTTTCCCATGACTCCGAAAAATATGGTGATCTTGCTAATCGGTTAAGTAAAAAAAATATTTATTATGAATCAGCAGGAGAAAATATTGCATACCAGTATACAGATAGTCTTGCTGTCGTAAGTGGTTGGTTAAATAGTAAAGGACATCGGGAAACTTTGCTCAATCAGGACTTTACCCATATCGGAGTAGGTGTTTATCGAAAATATTATACGCAAAACTTTATAGAAAGATCGTGGGAGCAATAATTGCTCTCATTTTTTTTACAAAATAATCTGGTAAAAATCATTTTTCCGGTTTCAGGTAGCTTAAATATACTTTGTCATAATTCCAGGATTTTCCCGTAAGAAAAACAATAATAATTATGGAGTGTGATATGGATTGGGATAAAAATCACGTTTATAGGTTTCATCTTTCTTTAATCATACATAGATTATATTGAGGAATACAAAGAGGTGAAACCTATGGTGAAGAAATCACTGCATCCATCCGTTGAGCAATTTAAAAATTTTGTAAAAAAACACCCGGAACTTATTAAAGAAGTTAGAACCGGAAAGAAGACTTGGCAAGAAGTATATGAAGAATGGTATTTATTAGGGGAAGATGATCCAAAATGGGCAAAATATACTAAAACCGGTAAACCGACTGCAATAAAAGAAGAAACAAAGTCAAACAATGAATCAAAAAATGCCATCTTTAATCAACTGATCACATATTTAAAAAATATGGATGTTAATCAGCTGCAACATTATTTAGGACAAATGAGTGAAGCCATTGATTCCGTACAACAATTGTTGGGACAAATACGGGATACAAATCAAAATAAAGCCGAACCGGAAGGAAACGGAGAGCAATGGAGAAGAAGACATCCGTTTTCGTTTAGAAAAGATTAGTCGGGGGGGGGGCGGAAATGAGAACAGAATTATATCAAATAATAAAAAGTAAGAAGGAATGGCAGCAATTTATACGGAATGAACCAATATGGTATAAAAAATTATCAAGGAATCCAAATGCCATTAAAGAATTTGAACAAACCGCCTTAAAATATTATAAAAAAACATTACCGGATCGGATGAATAAAATTTCAAACGGAGTCCAATTTGCTACAATGATGTTGTCGATGATCCAGTCAATGAATCAAGTGGATTAACAGATTTAAAATCAGTTAATCCTTATTTTTTCTACCTGGTTTTTTTTAACCGAACAATCAGCGGAAGACATCGAATCAAACTGTTTGAAGTTTCACCTTGTTTTAATATTATGAATGCTTTAATACAATAAATTTAAGTGATTTTATTTTCTTTTCGCCTATGATATTATAGTAGGTGGAGGTGCAGGTTATGTTTGCTACTTTAGAATCAGTTCAAATTATTGATATGGCTGAAGATATTGCCAAGATGATTATAAATAGTGATATAGCAGATGAATATCGACAATGTTTATATATGATGAAAACAAATCGCGAAACACAAAATAAAATAAATAAATTTATCAAACTAAAAGAACAGTATGAAGAAGTACAAAGGTTTGGCAGATATCACCCGGATTATCAAACCGTTATGAGAAACGTCCGATTGGCAAAGAGGGAAATGGATTTGGACGAAAATGTGGCCAAGTTTAAATTGGCTGAGAATGCTTTGCAACAATTACTCGATGAGATTGGAATCATTATTGGTCGATCCGTTTCAGATAGTGTCAAGGTTGCAACCGGAAGCCCGTTTTTTGATACACGAAAGGCATCTGGTGGATGTTCAACGGGTGGAAGTTGCGGCTGCAGTGCATAACTATAACTGTAGAGAAAAAATTAAGTAGGAGATAATGATATGTTTGGGCAAAGACAAGGGATCATTGTTTGGCTATATAATATAAAGACGGCAAAAAATCTTAGGAAATACGGAAACATCCACTATATTTCGAAGAGATTAAAATATGTTGTTCTTTATTGTAATCAGGAAGAAATTGAAATCATTATGGATAAGCTTAAAAATTTTCCCTTTGTTAAAAAGGTGGAACCTTCTTATCGACCTTTTTTAAAAACGGATTTTGAAAATACTAGACCTGATAAAGCGAAAGAATACGATTATAAAATTGGATTTTAATATTACGGGAAACCTACATTCAAAGTGGGAAAGCGGGCTTACCACTCGGTTTATCGCTACTGTTTTCCGGGTTTGAAAAGAGATCGTATGTTCCGGATACTTTATCTCATTGGTCAGCTAGTTTTTTTAGCTAATAGTAAAGTAAAAATTTTTCAATTTCTACTTTCCTAACGCATAAGTGCACAAGGAAAGCTTCACGGGAATACATCGCAGCCGAAAAAATTTTATATTTTTTCGGTGACTAGAAAGACTTCGGTAGCATTACCTCGCAAGCGAAAATGTTTTTTCGCTGAACTACGGCTCTGCTCTCACCTAAAGGCTCGGCAGTCGCCGAGTTTTCTTTATATGAAAAAATATCGAGGCTTTCTCAGGCTCATGGGACAGCTTCTTTTTTTTGCACACTAAAAAAGTATAAATTACCAGCAAGGCTGCTAAATTCGATGCCGTGGGAAATTTTAATTTTTAAGTAAGCGCATAGGGAATGCTTCGAAGGAAAACATCGCAACTGAAAAAACTTTACATTTTTTTCAGCGAACTACGCGTCATGAATAGCCTAATGACTCGGACGCCAGTTTTTCTTTACAAACTTCTTTTGTCTATTAAGATCAATGCCGGGGGATAATCAATGCCAATAAAGCATAAAACGAGATCGTTATTTATCATTATTTTAAGTTTAATCATCATTATACTAGCCGCCTTCCAATGGACAAAATGGAGAGAAGGAACGGATCAAGACGATCATTTAGCAGTCAAACAGCAAATTGAAATTGTTCATGATTCCGGGAAATTAAAGATTAAACAGACCCTTCAAAATTTGAAAAACCATACTTATTTACTAAAATTACCTGAAGCAGGAGTTAATTTCACATTCCCGCATATGGAATTTTGGAATGAGACAAATAAAAGTATAGCTGTTCGAGATAACACTTTGACCGTTGAATATGAAATTAACACGAATCCGGATAATCAAGCTTTTTTGTTGGAAAATTGGATGGTACAAATAAGTGGTGTAGAAATAGTTAACACGATCGTGAAAATTAGTGAGCTGACAAATATGGCTGGAAGTTGGGCTGCGGGTGCACCAATGACTTATCATGAAGTACTTGATCAACTACAATATTATGTATTTGAAAGAAAAGGTGTTGATATTCCATTATATTGGCAAAAAGCACCTTTATTCTATACTTACATAGGAGAAAAGATTCCTTTATATACAGATAGAAAAACTGATCAAAATCTATTGACCAGTTCAATTGACTTAGGATTAAAGCATGATAAGGAGTTTCCCGCTGTTATTTTAACGGAGCAAATAAATCCACTACAGTCTGTCTCATTAATTATTGAAAATCCTGAGATTGATCAAAACGTATTATCTTCTATATGGGTAGAGCAATTTTTGTTATCAAATAGTTGGGCAGGTAAAGATGAAGAAAAATGGGTGATGAATATTTTGGCTGGAATCATAACCGAACAACCATCGACTGATGAAGTGAAAGCAAAAATTTATGATGAACTTAAAAATAAATTGTCGAACAATGAAATTTCAATATTTATCTCATCCATTCTTCAAACCGATCAAAAGTTCACTTCTTTAGCTGAAATTGATCAATTATTAGGTCGATTGAAGGGGCTAAAAACAAGCTTTTTTCAGGATATTGCAATTGAACAAACAGTGAGTCCTTTATATTTTTTTACTGATGAACCGATTTATGTGAGAAATCACAAGTTGGAGAATTATCGCGTGTATTGGATGGACGATGTTTATTATTTTCCAATTCGGCCAATCATAGAAAATTTAAATTATCAATTTGAACAGATATCTGAAGATGAAATTTTTATAACCAATGGGAAAACGACATTTCGTTTTTATGATAATAAAGACTTTTTTCTAATAAATGAGGAACAATATGGTTTGCTGACAATGCGCGAAAAATTACCGTATCTAAAAATCAACAATGAATTTTATATACAAAAAGAGTTTTTTCGTAAAGTCTTTCGTATTGAAATCAATCATCAGAATAACCAATTTTTTATAAGGTAACATAAGAAAAGCGCTCGTAGCTAGACAATAAAACTAATCCCAAGTTAATTGCTTGTATTTTTATACTTTCTTATACTATAAAAAATAACCCTGCAGTAAACTTCTGCAGGGCTCCTTCAAACTCTTCGTGAGTGAAGGCAAAGGGAGAGGAGAAACCGGAGGAAGAACTTATGGGGAAACGTAAGTCTTCTCCGCGGTTGGCAACAACATCTAACGTTTGATGTTGTCATTTACATTATGACCAAAATAGGATAACTTATACAAATTTTATAAATTATTCTTTTTATATATCGAGGATGGATCACTGGATGGGAACAACAGCTTCTTCAATGAAAGATAATCCTAGACATAGTATTTCTCATCTATTTATGATAGGATGAATAACGTAAAATATTTGAACGATAAGGTGATCGTGTGCGAGTCATATCAGGTAGACAGAAGGGAAGAATATTAAAAGCGGTCCCCGGTGAGTCAACAAGACCGACGACCGATAAAGTGAAAGAATCTATTTTTAATATAATTGGACCATATTTTCAACAAGGATATGGACTTGATTTATTTGCCGGTAGTGGCGGGTTGGGGATAGAAGGAATTAGCAGAGGGTTAAGTAAAGTCATTTTTGTTGACCGTGATGCGAAAGCAATCCAAACCATCAAAAAGAATATTGATCTTTGTGGTTTTCAAGCAAATGCAGAAGTTTATAAAATCGATTGGAAAAGAGCTTTGAAAGCAATTATCCAGCGGAATATTCAGTTTAAAGTAATCTGGCTGGATCCGCCCTATCATAGCGATGGATATCTTGCAATATTGGAGATAATCAGTAAACACGAGCTTTTAGAAAAAAACGGTGTTGTTGTATGTGAGCATCGAAAAGAGCGGGAACTCCCGGCTACTGTACATTTGCTCGAAAAAAATAAAGAAGAACAATACGGTACGATCAGTATTTCGCTCTACCACAGGAAAGATGTTGAGGAGGAGAATTAATGGAACGAATTGCAGTTTGCCCGGGTAGTTTTGACCCGATTACAAACGGACATATTGATATTATTACCAGGGGATCATTTATATTTGACAAAATGTATGTTTGTGTATTAAATAACTCTGAAAAAACATCCACTTTATTCACAATCGATGAGAGACTTGAACTGATTCGAGAATCAACGAAAGATATACCTAATATTATCGTTGATTCCTTTAACGGGCTTTTAATAGACTATGCCAGAAGTGTTAATGCGAAAGTAATTTTACGTGGATT
Source organism: Caldibacillus sp. 210928-DFI.2.18 (assembly GCF_020554505.1). Lineage (NCBI taxonomy): Bacteria > Bacillati > Bacillota > Bacilli > Caryophanales > Bacillaceae > Caldibacillus > Caldibacillus sp. 210928-DFI.2.18. The sequence continues at coordinate 100,505 of NZ_JAJCHL010000002.1, read as the reverse complement.
AAGAGCCGTAACTGATTTTGAATATGAAATGAGAATTACCTCGATGAATCGAAAATTGGATCGGGATATTGATACATTTTTTATTATGACTGATAATAGTTATTCCTTTTTGAGTTCCAGTATCGTAAAAGAAGTGGCGAAATATGGTGGTGATGTGTCCGATCTCGTCCCACCGGTAGTCAATAAAGCACTTAAACATAAATTTTCAAAAAAATAATCAGATAAGAAACTTCAAGTTGGGTCGAAAAATATAAATACCCTGTTGAAGTTTCTTTTTTAATAAAGCTTTTCCGGTTAGGAAAACGCATTATTGGGTCGTCCGAGTACGTAAGTTATGGAATGTTACCTGAATGCTCTTCTTCCGTAAATGACTACATAAATAAATAACGAGGCAATTGTGATTATGGGTCCGTATTCCGTAAAAAATTGTAAAATATGTAAATATACATCGTTGTCGAAATTTAAAAATACCGGCATTGAATTATTTTGTCCTGTTAAACCATTCTCATATACTGGTTCCCAAATAATGAACGTAATTAAAGAAGCAAATATACCTTGCAAAAGTCTGGCAAATAAAAAAGGAGAAAAACGAATGTCACTTTGGGATAATAGACTGGCTACTTGTGCTTGAATACTAAATCCACCGAATGCAAGCAGGAAACTGACGACAATCGCTTGTTGCAGTAGCTGGGCATTTTTTACTTCGCTAATTAATTGACTGCCGATTGTCATCTCAAATAATCCGGAAATAAATGGTATACTGAATGCTTCAGGTAAATGAAGGATTACAAACAATATTTTAATAATTGTTGCAAGAACATCAGTAATATTTGTTAATGACAATAATGTATTAATTACCGAAAATAAGATAATAAAACCGCCGATCATTAATAAGGTTTGTATGGAAGACGTTACTGCATCTCCTAATAATGTGCCAAAAGGTCTATTATCTTTTAATCTTGTTTCATGCATAGATTGGAATGCATTTTTCAAAGAAAAGAAGGTTTTTTCTTCCTTATTCCTCGTTTTGTCTCCTATCCCGTAATAGCGCATGACCAACCCGACGAAAATATTTGCGGGATAATGAGAGATGGCAAAAATAATGCCAAGATACGGATTTTGAAAAAAACCAACCGCCACCGCACCAAAAATAAACAGGGGATTTGCACAACTGGTAAATGCAACCAATCTTTCTGCTTCAATTTGGGTAATATTGCCCTCATTTCTCAGACGTACCGTAAATTTGGCTCCAGCAGGATTTCCGGAAGCCATTCCCATCGCCCAAACAAACCCGCCAATGCCCGGAACGCGAAAAATCGGTCTCATAAAGGGCTCTAACAGTACACCCAAAAATTTTACTACACCAAATCCAATTAATAATTCAGCAATAATGAAAAATGGCAAGAGGGAAGGAAAAACAACTTCCCACCAAGTGTGTAATCCCTTTATAGATGCTTTTAATGATTCTTTTGGATGAGAAATAAGTGCAACGGCTAAAAAAATGGCGGAGGAAGCGAGAAGAAATGTCTTTAGTCTTGAACGGTTCATTAGTTTCCCTCCTTGAGTATAAAGCGGGCAACTTAGTTTCTTTATGAAAAGCAAAAGTTTATATACAAAACAAAAATTATTAGGTCGAAAAATTCTCCTTATAAACATAAATTTTGTGATAAAATGAATGAATAAAATTGAATTTGTTGCCTGTCCATCCTTACTCCAATAATGTATGAATAACTGAGGAAAAAAAGAATAAAATTTTTTGCTTTGTACCGGGTTGGGTTTTTCATTAATTATTGTTCTATAATAGGTGAATAACTCATAATATGTTGTTTATACAAATTCTTAATAGAAAAATTGGGGGATGAAAGATGGCAGTGCCGAAAATCGGTCTGGCATTAGGATCGGGCGGTGCCAGGGGTCTCGCCCATATTGGCGTCTTGAAGGTATTGGAGAGGGAAAACATTCCGATTTCGATGATTGCCGGGAGCAGCATTGGTTCATTGGTAGCGGCATTTTATGCATCAGGACAAAATATCGATACAATGGTACGTGTTTCTCAAAAATTTAAGCGAAAATATTTTATTGACTTTACAATGCCAAAACTAGGTTTTATTGCAGGAAATCGAATAAAGGAATTCATCCGCATTTTTACTTATCAAAAACGTATCGAAGACTTAAATTTACCCCTTGCCATTATTGCAACTGACCTCCATACCGGGGAGAAGGTTATATTTAGAACCGGCGATGTTGCGAAAGCAGTTCGTGCAAGTATTTCCATTCCTGGTATTTTTATCCCAGAAACGTACCAAGGACGTCTTTTAGTTGACGGCGGGGTAAGTGACCGGGTTCCGGTTTCGGTTGTAAAAGAAATGGGAGCAGATCTGGTCATTGCCGTTGATGTCGCAGGTTTAAAAAAAAATGCGGAGATTATAACTATTTATGATGTTATTTTACAAAGCATCGATATTATGCAAGTTGAATTGGCTGAAGCTCGTGCGCTACAATCGGATATTTACATTCGTCCGCCTGTTGAAAAATACAGTTCTTATGCATTTAGTGATATTGATGAATTGATCTTAAAAGGGGAGGAAGCAACAGAAAAAGTAATACCGAAAATCAAGCAGATGATTGGTATGTGGGAGGAGTCATACGAGTGAATAAAAAAACTAAGAAAATCAGTCTATTCATTTTACTAATCATTATTTTATTTATAAATTTTTATCCTTTACCATACTATGTAACACGTCCGGGGATGGCACAAGTTCTCGATGAAATTATCGATGTTCAAGGTGGATATGATGAAGAAGGGGAGTTTATGCTAACAACCGTTCGTATGGGGGAAGCAAACGTCATTTCCTACGTAATGGCAAAGATGAAAAAGTATTATTCGTTGGAACCAAAAAATGCCATCCGTTTAGAGAACGAGACAGATGAAGAATATCAAGTCCGTCAATCCTATTATATGGAAAATTCACAAGAAAACGCATTACAAGTCGCTTTTCAAAAGGCGGGAAAAGAAGTCAATGTCACCATGAACGGTATTTATGTTTTAAGTGTACAAGAGGGGATGCCTGCTGATGGAATTTTGAAACCGGGTGATCGAATTGTTGCCATTGACGAACAAAATTTCGATTCATCTACAGGATTTACAAATTATATACAAGGAAAACAAATTGGTGATGATATTTCCGTCACTTTTTTTCGAAATGGTGAAAAATTAACAAGAACCGTTGCAATTGCAGAATTGTCGGAAACAAAGAAACCCGGCATAGGAATTGTCTTAGTGGAAGACAAAGATGTAAAAACAAACCCCGAAGTGAAAATAAATACGGAACAGATTGGCGGACCATCTGCAGGCTTAATGTTTTCGCTGGAGATCTACAACCAATTAGTAAAAGAAGATATTACAAAAGGTTACCGTATTGCCGGTACAGGTATGATTTCTTCGGATGGAACGGTTGGTCCGATTGGCGGTATTGAGCAAAAAATTGTTGCTGCTGATCGGGAGGGAGCGGAGATCTTTTTTGCACCAAATGAAAACGGGGCTAGAAATTCAAATTATGAAATGGCGAAAAAAACAGCCAAAGACATCGATACAAAAATGAAAATCGTTCCCGTTGATACAATTGACGATGCCTTAGCGTATTTAGAAAAACTAGAAGCAAAAAAATAATGTGGACCATTCAATCCAAGTTTTATATCGGATTTTACAGGGGTGGGGCATACCATCCCTCTTGTTCTTGAAAGCTATTCAACAATAATCGGGAATTGTTTTTTCTCTTCTTCCATAATTTTTTGACCGTTGTTACCAAAAGCAAAGGAATAAATTTGACTTATCTTTATGTCAAGTTGGACCGCTTTTCGATCAGCCTGTGAAAGGTTTGAAATAATCGGGAGCGATATCCTTTCTTTTTTTTCTTTTAAATATTGTCTTCCCAGCTGATTAAAGCCGAGCACTCGTATATATTCGGGAAACTTGTTTCTCATTTTTTCCTTTTTCGTATTTGTTAAAATATGGACACAAGCCCTTTGTAGTCTTGTCCAAGTGTAACGCTTTGTTTTAATCATTTCCATAAAATCTTTAAAACTGGTTGCCTCCTGTGCAAAACGAATAAGGCGATATTCCATCCCTTCTTCGACTTCATAAATGTCTTTTAATTCATTCGGCTCACTATGAGAAAACCGATATTTTAGAAATGGCCAAAAATTTTCCCAGAAGGCAAAGGTGTTAAATTTTTGGTAAAAGGTTGATAATTCTTGGTAAGTTGTGTCAGGAATATGACTTTGAATGTGGTCAAGTGTCCTGTTCTCAGCCAATGTTTTTCGAATACTAGTTGCACTGGATATTTTTGCCGATGACAATTGTTGATCATGGTACCCTGCATGTATTCGTTCAATGGTCATGGGGACGGTTTTACTTCCGATCTCTTGTAAAGCTTTTACATAGTGATAACCTAATATATTATTTGGTTTCGATAAATCCAGTAAGTCCCGGGATGGTGCTAACTGTTGAAAAGCAAGTGAAGCTGCTTTTGGATAACTTACTCCTTCGTTCATGAATTGTCTTATGAATCGATTATAATCTGATTCATGATTTGATATAAAATTAATCGTATTTGTAAACGTATCAATATTGCCCGATTCACTGCCGAAACAAATAAAATCAGCTTGCAAACTTGTTAAGAGATAAACAGCTCCTTCAGCAAATTTTTCGGCTTTTTGTGTACAAAAAGTATAGGGAAGTTCAATCACTAAGTCCACGCCGGCCTTTAAAGCCATATTCGTACGTGCCCATTTTGATACAAGAGCAGGTTCCCCACGCTGTAAAAATTGTCCGCTCATTACGGCGATAACGACATCAGCATTTGTTTTCTTTCGTGTTTGTTGTAAGTGGTATAAATGTCCGTTGTGGAAAGGATTATATTCCACGATAATTCCTGCACTGATCATATGTCCTCCTTTTTGTGTATTGTTCATTTTTTTGACAGCATAAGGTACAAGTGAATATAATGGTTTTATTTTATTGTCTGACTTCGGACATCCTGCTTTTCTTATGTATCAAAATGTTTTAAATGCAGAAACTAGATGAAAAAACCGGTGTCATGATACACTTATATTTATTATCAATAATATCCGGATTCAATGCAAGACTGTAAAGAAAAAATATTGACAAATGTTTTTTTGCAGGCTATAATAACCTTTGTTGCCTTGGGGTGATCGTATTGAAGTGGTCAATGATGCAATTACAAAAATTCCGAAATAAAGGGTTAACATTTAATGAAATGGTGAATCTGGAATCTTTAAAAAACAGAGATCCACAAATTCGTACCATTTCACCCATTCAAGTGTTTGGTACTGCGGAAATTGATTCAAAAAAAGTCACTTTTCACTTACATATTAAAGGTGAATTGGTTTTGCCGAGTACCCGTACACTTGAAGATGTCCAATTCCCTATTGATATTCAAAGTACGGAAATCTTTATGTACGAAACAGCTGAATACAATGAAGATTCCGAGTTAAATTTGCATATTATCCATAGGGAAATGATCGATTTAACGCCCGTAATTGAAGAATTAATTTTAGTTGAAATTCCCATGCAAGTATATAATGAAGAGGAAGATGTTTCTTCGTTATTCAGTTCTGGAAGAGATTGGGAATTTATTCAGGAAGCTGATCAGGAGAAACAAGAAAAAATAGATCCCCGTTTCGCAGAATTGGCAAAATTATTTAATCAAAAAAACTCAAACAAATGAATTCATCCTTTTAAGGAGGTGTAAATATGGCTGTACCATTTAGAAAAACTTCAAAAACAAGAAAACGTCTGCGCCGGACACATTATAAACTACAAGTTCCGGGTATGGTAGAATGCCCAAATTGTGGTGAAATGAAAAAAGCTCACCATGTTTGCCCAAAATGCGGAACTTATAAAGGGAAAGAAGTTATCGACGTTTAAGCCTAAAGAAAGAAGTTGCATATTTATGTAGCTTCTTTTTTTTTTACCAAAATACCTCGTGTGGAAATTTCCCTCCGTTTGGACCTGCTTAATAGAATAATTAAGAAGTCTATCGTTTCTACTATGTGCATATATTATTACAAAAATATGTAATTTTATATTTCTGATACACGAGGAGGGTAAAAGATGACAACTGTTCGTCAAGATGCATGGACAAAAGATGAAGATTTACTTTTAGCGGAAGTTGTATTACGCCATATAAGGGAAGGTAGCACACAATTAAAAGCTTTTGAAGAAGTCGGAAAAAAATTGAGCAGAACTGCGGCTGCCTGTGGTTTTCGCTGGAACTCTTCAGTAAGGAAACAATATAAAACCGGAATTGAACTTGCAAAACGTCAGAGGAAAGAACTAAAGAAAAAGAGTCAGGATGTTTTTGATTCACATCAAGTGGATGGTGAGAAAAAAATAAAAGGCAATGAAGCTGAATTGAACGGCATACTCTCGATTGAGCAAGTCATTTCATTTTTACAACGATTAAAAGAAAAAGAGATACAATTTGATACATCTGTAGACGAATTAAAGAAGTATAAGGAAGAACGAGATGATTTAAGGAAGAAACTAAAAGCTACACAGGAAGAAAATGAAAAGATGAAGAAGGAAATTAATTTATTGAAAGATGATTACTTAGCATTATTATCAATCATGGAAAAAGCAAGGAAATTGGCTTTAAAGGAAGAAAACCAAGAGGAAAAAATGAAATTCCAAATGGACATAAACGGAAACATTGATATGATAAAAGATAAATAATACGGAAGGGGAAATCCCTTCCGTTCCTTTTGGATTCCAAGTTAATGAACCGAAGAAAACATTTAACTAATTTTGGCAAATTCCCCTGTTTCGCCGTTTGGGAGCCAAATCATTAGCGTACTGTTAGATTCGCCTTCTATTTTGTAAGAGACCGGAAAAAAACCATGTTTTTCCCAGAAATTTTTTGATTTTATCCTGGCAATTGTTTTTATTGGCAGTCCGAGACTTTTGGCGTAGGTAACGAGAGTTGATCCGAGCCCTTTCCTTTGATACTCCGGTAATACTTCAATTTTAGCCAGCTCTATATATTCTTGGTCCGAACCAAAATACTGATTATTTTTCTCACATCGTTTATACAGGCTCATTCGGGCTACAAGTTTATTGCCATAATAAATACCATAAAAAGGTGACTCACAGTTATTTTCGATCATATTTGCTTGAAGATCTTCAAACATCGATAGTTGCTGAAGACCGTATTCCTTGAATACTTTAAATTCCTCCACTGTTTTGAAATTTATCTTTAAACGCTCCACTTGATACATGGTTAATTCCCCCTTTGTTTGTAAAATATTTCTTTATAAATTATTATATAATAATAAATCAATAAATTCGAAGCAAAAAGTGTTATCGCTTACAAAATTAAATTTTGAAAAGACCTTAATATATTTCGTTCCCTTTGGCAGAGACTTTTGCGAATTAAATTAAAAGGCATATGTGACTGTTTATAGATGGTTGACTAATTTTAATATCATTATTTTTATGTTTTTTTCGTGTCACCTGTGGCAGTTTCTGTTAATATGAATCTAGAATATAAGATAGGTGGCGGTTTTATGCGGATCGGGATTATCGGTGGCGGTGCAATCGGGCTGCTTTTTGCCTGTTATTTAAGTAAAAGCAATCAAGTGACACTGTATTGCAGAACAAATGAACAGGTGCGACTAATTAATAAATATGGAATTTATTTGAAACACCATGGAACTGTAGATAATTTCACAATAAAAGCGCAACCGTCAGATGAAATTTCAGCTGAAGATCTTTTCATTATTGCTGTCAAACAATACCAACTGGAACAAATCGAAAGGGTATTCCATCATATTCCTTCTCAAACCCCGCTAATTTTTATTCAAAATGGAGTAGCTCATTTGAAGTTTATTGAAAATCTCTCACATGAGACTATTATCGTAGGGGTCGTCGAACATGGTGCACTAAAAGAGAAGACTAATTATGTTCATCACACCGGGGAGGGACTTACAAGACTGGCGATATTCCGTGGCAATGAACAGTTCGTTGGACCAATTATTCACAGGCTTAATACGATTCCCTTCCCTTTTATTTTTGAAAAAGATTATCTGGAAATGGTGTTTGGAAAATTGATTGTCAATGCCGTAATAAATCCACTGACCGCCATACTAAAAGCAAAAAACGGAGAATTAATGTTGAACAGCCATTATCTTCACTTAGTTCATCTTGTCCTTGATGAAGTGGTCAGGATTTTAGATATATCCGACCGTGAAAGGATATTTATGCGAATTAAAACGATTTGTGAGAACACAGCTAGTAATCAATCATCGATGTTGAAAGATATTCTAAACCATCGTCAAACAGAAATTGACGGTATTATAGGCGGGCTTCTCAATATGGCAGAAACAAAAGACTTAAAGGTTCCTGTTTTGCAATTTTTATATCATAGTATAAAAGGAATGGAGAGGTAAAATCAATTGGCTTCCCTTCTTTCAACGATCATTTCTGTATTTATATTATTGCCCGCTTTATTATTTATTGTTGTACTCAGTATCTTACTCTTATTGAGAAAACGGAGACAAACAGCTTTTCAACAGGCAGCTGATATTTCAACGATCTTTTTTATCCTGTCTGTTTATTTTCTTGCTATAATTATTTGGGATCGTTCATTGTTTTTCCCCCTTATTGTTTTTATGATATTATGTTTCATGTTATTTAGTTGGATTTATTGGAAAGAAAAGAGCAGATTTGATTTTATAAAAATTTTTCGCGGCTTTTGGCGATTAATGTTTTTAATTTTCTTTCTCCTTTATGTTTGCTTAATGGTGTATGGAATAATCACCAGTGCTTTTTCTTTACTGGGTCAGTAGAAATAACGAATGATTGAAAGGAAAGGAGATTGACATATGGAATTGCTTCAACTGCAACTTGACATAAAAAACAAGCTGGTTAATCAATATGTTCATTTTGGAGACCACTCGTTTTTTCACTATTCTTTTCGGAACAAAGATGACCTGGTCAAAAGATATAATGAATTAACGGAGCGAACTTTTCCGCGTAAGGCTCTAGCCAATCATATCCGAGAATATATGAGTAAATTCTCAATGACAAAACAAATTGAGAGCAATTTACAAAAATTAGAAAACGAAAACAGTGTTGTTGTTATCGGCGGTCAACAGGCAGGTCTATTAACGGGTCCATTGTATTCTATTCATAAAATGATTTCTATCGTTTTATTGGCAAAACAACAAGAAACATTTCTTCAACAACCGGTTGTCCCGGTATTTTGGGTTGCCGGTGAAGACCATGATATTCAGGAAGTAAATCATGTATTTAAACTGGAAAAGCAGCGTCTCGTTAAATCAATATTTCCGCAAAAATTACCAAGTGAGAAACGAATGATCTCCCGGATTGAATTCGATAAAGATCAAATGGAATCTTGGTATAAAAAGATTATTGCGTCTTTTGGAGAAACCGAACATACGAAAGGGATATTACAATTTTTATACGATTGCTTGTCCAAATCTCATACATACACGGAGTTTTTTGTAAGTATTGTGAATGAACTATTTAAAAATTATGGACTTTTACTTATTGATTCGGCACATCCTGATTTAAGAAAAATCGAAAGTACCTATTTTCAACTTATGATTGAATATGGTGAACAAATAACGGATCGCCTTCTGTCCAAACAAGAAGAATTATTGGCTCAAGGGTTCAGTAAAACGATTGAGACAAAATCGTCCAGTCTGCAGCTGTTTCATGAAGAAAGGGAAGAACGAACATTATTGCAATATGACCCGGGGAAAAACCTGATTATCGGGAGAAATGTTGCTTTTACAAAAAGCGATTTGGTTAAAGCGGCCCGAGAAAATCCGGAAAAATTCAGCAATAATGTTGTGACGAGGCCGATCATGCAAGAATTTCTGTTTCCGACAATTGCGTTTGTTGCCGGACCCGGCGAAATTGCCTATTGGGCGGAACTAAAATCATGTTTTGAGCTTTTTGGACTTAAAATTCCACCGGTTTTTCCAAGAATCAATATTTCCTTTTTAGAAAGAAATATTGAAAGTGATATAAATGATTTAAATCTTTCAATAAAAAATATTTTATTGAATGGAACGGAACCGGAAAAACAAAAAACATTTAAGTCTTTACAAAATAACCAGATTGAGAGACAATTAGAAATTTCAAGACAAGTCATTCGAGAACAATACGACAAGCTGGCAAATACCATCATTACGTATGATAAAGGGTTAGAAAAAATCATTCAAAAAAATGCTCAGTTTGTTCTCTCTCAATTGGAATTTTTAAAAAATAAAACCGATGAAACGATAATAAAAAAGCATGAATTGTTATTAGCAAAGTTTGATAGAATTAATGAGTTTCTCCATCCTTTTGACGGATTACAAGAACGATGTTGGAATGTTTTTTACTTTTTAAATCAACACGGGCTGGATTTCATCGATCGTTTACTGGAATTGCCGTTTACCTGTAACGGAAACCATTATCTTGTAAAATTATAGCTTAAAAAACTGCCTAAATATTTTAGGTAGTTTTTTTGTTTTTTAAAAGGATTTTACAATTTACTGGCGAATTAAAAAAAGAGTGGAAGAAAGTGGGGGAATGTGGTAAATTGGTGGTATAAAGTGGAGGGATAGATATGTTCATGGGGGAATATCGCCATAATGTTGATACAAAAGGTAGATTAATCGTTCCGGCAAAATTCCGGGAATATCTCGGTGAAGTTTTTGTATTGACACGTGGCCTTGATCAATGTATTTTCGGGTACCCCATGACCGAATGGAAAGTAATCGAGGAAAAAATTAAATCCCTCCCTATGACAAAGAAAGATGCACGTGCATTTGCCCGCTTTTTCTTCTCCGGTGCCACGGAATGTGAGATTGATAAACAAGGTCGGGTGAATATCCCCACTCCATTACTCCAATATGGAAAAATTGAAAAAGAATGCGTGGTAATTGGTGTATCCAACCGAATTGAAATTTGGAACCAGCATATTTGGGAAGAATATTTTAATCAATCAGAGGAATCTTTTGCAGACATTGCAGAGAATTTGATTGATATTGATTTATAAATGGGAACAATATGTAAATGCTATTGTGTCTGCCAAACATAATGAAGGTTAGGAAAAAAACATATGTCCTAAAACAGGAAGGTAGGAGACATCATGTTTCAACATACGACAGTCCTTTTACGAGAAGCTGTTGAGGGTCTAAATATTAAGCCGGACGGAATCTATGTTGATTGTACACTTGGCGGTGCCGGGCATACGGAAGAAATTTTAAAACGATTATCAGAAAAGGGCAAAGTTTACGCTTTTGACCAGGATCTGACAGCTGTTGAAAATGCGAAAAAGAAACTTGCTATCTATGGGAATCGATTAGAAATTATTCACCGAAATTTTGCTCATTTAAAAGAGGAATTACATATTCGAAATGTGTTTCAAGTGGATGGTATTTTATATGATCTCGGCGTATCATCACCGCAATTAGACGAACCCGCCCGTGGCTTTAGCTACCATCATGATGCACCTTTAGATATGCGGATGGATCAACATTCCCCCATTTCTGCAAAAGAAGTTGTGAATGAATGGCCTTACGAAAAACTGGTAAAAATTTTTTTTAAATATGGAGAAGAGAAGTTTTCCAAGCAAATTGCCCGAAATATTGAACGTTTCCGTGAAAAACAGACGATTGAAACAACGGGACAACTTGTGGAAATTATCAAGGAATCGATACCTCTTCCGGCAAGAAGGAAGGGTGGACATCCGGCCAAACGGATTTTTCAAGCGATTCGGATTGCCGTGAATGATGAATTAAACAGTTTTGAAAAATCACTGGAGCAAAGTATTGAGCTTTTAAAAGTCGGCGGCAGAACGGCAGTCATCACTTTTCACTCTTTGGAAGACCGCATAACCAAAACTATTTTTAAAAAATATGCAACGATACCGGATTTGCCATCCGGATTACCTATAATTCCCGATGAATATCAACCTGTTTTAAAAGTGATAACGCGAAAACCAATCGTACCGTCTGAAGAAGAACTTATTCGAAATAATCGAGCTCGTTCAGCAAAACTGAGAATTGCTGAAAAAATAAAAGACTGATTAGGAGGCGTACCTATGAGTAATTTGGCGAAAAAATATCAATCGGTAGAAATTCAACAACCAAAAACATTAGCAAAACCGAAAGTGAAAAAAAAGCTGTTCACAAAAGGTGAGAAAGTATTGTACATACTTTTTGCAACTGTCGTTTGTTTTTTTTCTGTAAAAATCGTGTCAAACCAAGCACATATTTATCAAGTAAATAAAGAAATTCAGCAGGTAGAAGCGACGATTGAAAAACAGGAAAAAGTAACGGAAGATTTGAAGGCTCAAATGAACGAGTACAGCAATTATAAGAGGGTTATGCAAGAAGCAAAGGAACAAGGCCTAAAAAATAATGCAGATAACGTAAAGGTTGTTCCGGGGAAATGAAAAAAAGACCTAGTATGAATAAAAGAGGACTAATATTATTTATTGGATTTAGTTTTCTGTTATTTTCTTTAACATACAGATTTTTTGTTATTCAACTGACCGGACAAGTTGAAGGGAAATCGTTAAAGGTGTATGCTGAGGAAAAATATACAAAGCAAAGAACTTTACAAGCTTCCCGCGGTGATATTGTGGATCGAACCGGAGAACCGTTGGCAACTGATACGATTACTTATAAATTGGTCGCAATTTTAGACCCTTCCGTTACTCCGGATAACGCAAAAACGCCGAATCATGTCGTTGATCCGGAAAAAACGGCAAAGGAATTGGCAAAATATATTCCAATGGAAGAATCGGAAATATATAAACAGTTGACAAAAGACCTGTTTCAAGTGGAATTTGGTGCAGCCGGAAAAAACTTAACCAATGAAGTAAAATCGAAAATTGAAGCATTAAAACTTCCTGGTATTACTTTTATTCGCGAGTCAAAACGAGCTTATCCAAATGGAGATTTTGCTTCCCATCTACTCGGATTTACCAATTATCAAAATAACAAGACCGGTGGCAAAACATTGGTTGGACAAATGGGCTTGGAAAAAAGTTTAGATGAGTATTTACAAGGTAAAGACGGGAAGATTACTTACAAAAGTGACAGTTGGGGATATATATTACCTTCAGCTGCAACGAAAATAACTGAACCTAAAAATGGTGACACAGTATATGTAACGATAGACAAAAAAATTCAAACGTTTTTGGAAGACGCAATGAATGATGTACAAACGGAATATAATCCAAAAAATATAATGGGAATTGTTGCCGATGCTAAAACCGGAGCAATACTTGCCATGTCACAACGACCGACATTTGATCCGAACACGAGAGAAGGTGTTGAAAATAATTGGCATAACATGATTGTGGAAAATGCCTATGAACCCGGATCAACGATGAAAGTAGTTACACTGGCATCCAGCATTGAGGAAGGGGTATGGAATCCGAATGAAGCCTATCAATCCGGTTCATTTTCCGTAGAAGGGGCACCGGCCATTCATGACCATAATAAAGTAGGCTGGGGACCAATTTCGTACTTAGAAGGGATTCAGCGTTCATCAAACGTTGCAGTTGCGAATCTTGTTAAAAAAATGGGAACAGATACGTTCAGAAATTATTTGGATAAATTTAAATTTGGACAAACAACCGGAATTGAATTGCCCAGTGAAGCAACTGGAACGATTCAATATCAATGGGAACGTGATCGCTATTCAACCGCCTATGGGCAAGCTACCAGTGTGACCGCCCTACAAATGATTCAAGCGATGACCGCTATTACTAATGAAGGGAAAATGATGCGTCCCTATTTAGTAGAGAAAATAGTGGATAACAACGGGAAAACCGTAAAAGGATCGAATATGGGTGAAGTCGGTAAACCGATTTCTGCTGATACAGCCAAACAAGTGATTGATGTCTTGGAGTCTACGGTAACGAGCGATATCGGTACAGGAAAAGGTTTTCGCATTGATGGATATCGTGTTGCCGGAAAAACAGGGACTGCGCAAATTTACGAAAAAGAAAAAGGCTATTTAACCGGTTGGGATAATTATTTATTTTCTTTTATTGGATTTGCACCCGCTGATAATCCGGAGTTGATCGTCTATGTCCTTGTTCAACAACCTAACTTGGACGATGAAAGTTTTGAAAGTGGTTCTGAACCGGTATCGAAAATATTTAATCCGGTTATGAAAAATAGTTTACAATATTTAAAAATCAAACCAGATGAGTCAGTAGAAAAAGCAAAAGTAATAAATGTTCCGGACTATTCATCGAAAAATACAGGTGAAGTCGTAGCAAAATTGTCGTCGCTTGGTTTGGTACCGGTTGTCCTCGGTGATGGTGCAAACGTCCAAAAGATATATCCGAGTGCCGGGGCAAAATTATTGAACGGTGAACGCGTTATTGTTGTTACGGATGGACAGTGGAAGATGCCGGATATTCATAATTGGTCGTTGAGTGATGTGATGAAACTTGTTCATGCAACAAATATGCAGTTTTCTTTTGAAGGGAATGGGTTTGTAACATCACAAAATCTTGATCCCGATACGGTTATTACAAAAGAGAGTAATTTACAAATCACATTACAGCCGGCAGTCAATAACAGCGGGGAAGAGACAAATCAAACAGATGAATAAAATACAAGATAGGGATTGTTCAATTTGCGGATGCAAACTCGGACAATCCTTTTCTTTTTGAAATTAACCCCTAGCTCATTGTTGTTCTATTGTAGATTGGACATGCATATAAATAAAACAGGCCTTGAAAGGAGGTTTGTTTTATTTGCGCAGAGTATCTCATGTGACGGTAAGAAAACGGCTGGCATTTGTCCTTCTTGCTGGATTTTTTGTTTTTCTTGTTTTAATCTTCCGACTTGGGTTTATTCAATTTGCTTTAAGTGATATGTTAACAGAGCGGGCGAAAAACTCTTGGAACCGGGAAATCCCGTTCGAACCAAAACGTGGGGAAATCGTTGATCGAAATGGAGTTGCCCTTGCCACAAATATAAGTGCTCCGACGGTTTATGTAGTACCGAGGCAAATCAAAAACCCGGCTGACACTGCGGAAAAATTGGCAAATATTCTTAACGCAAATGTACAGGATGTTTATCAGCAAATCACAAAAAAATCAAGTATGGAACGATTAAAATCCGGGCGAAAAATTACTAATGAAAAAGCGAAAGAAGTCGAAAACTTAAATTTACCCGGGGTCTATATAGCGGAAGATTCAAAACGATACTATCCTTTTGGCGACTATTTATCTCATGTGCTTGGTTTTACAGGAATAGACAATCAAGGATTAACAGGATTGGAACTTTCTTATGATAAAGAATTATCCGGTGCAAAAGGCTCTGTGCAGTTTTATTCAACAGCAAAGGGCGAACGGATGAAAAATATGCCTGATGACTTTCAAGAACCTGTCAATGGATATAATCTTGTTCTCACCATTGATTCACAAATCCAGACGATTATGGAGCGGGAATTGGATAATGCCGAGGCAAAATATAATCCTGATGGACTCCTTGCCATTGCGATGAATCCAAATAATGGTGAAATTTTAGGTATGGCATCCAGGCCGAATTTTGATCCGTCCGATTTCCAAAACGTTGCCCCGGAAATATATAATCGAAATATTCCGATATGGAGTACTTACGAACCGGGTTCTACCTTCAAAATTATTACGCTTGCTGCCGCGCTGGAAGAAGGAAAAGTCAATCTTGAGAAGGATCGGTTTTACGATTCAGGACATGTGGAAGTCGGAGGTACGCAACTGCATTGTTGGAAAAGGGGCGGGCATGGCTCTCAAACCTTTTTAGAGGTTGTTCAAAACTCTTGCAACCCGGGATTTATTGAAATGGGTCAACGATTAGGAAAGGATACTTTGTTTAAATATATCCATAATTTCGGGTTCGGACAAAAAACCGGTATCGACCTAGAGGGAGAAGGTACGGGAATTCTGTTTCCTTTGGATAAAGTTGGTCCTGTTGAATTAGCAACCACGGCATTTGGACAAGGGGTTTCCGTTACGCCTATTCAGCAAGTGGCTGCTGTCTCAGCGGCGATAAACGGAGGTACTTTATATCAGCCGTATGTGGCAAAACAACTGGTCGATTCCCAAACCAATGAGGTTGTCATGAAGAAAAGCCCGGTGGCAAAAAGAAAAGTCATTTCCGAAAAGACTTCCGAGCAGATTCGCTATGCATTGGAAAGCGTTGTTGCTCAAGGAAGCGGGAAAAAAGCATTTATCGATGGCTACCGTGTAGGCGGGAAGACCGGTACTGCACAGAAAGCACAAGGTGGTCGATATTTGGAAAATAATTATATTCTCTCTTTTATTGGTTTTGCACCGGCGGATGATCCGCAAATCGTCGTTTATGTAGCCGTTGATAATCCAAAAAATGCTATCCAATTTGGCGGTCAGGTAGCCGCTCCCATCGTCGGCAATATTATTGAAGATAGCATGCGTGTACTCGGTGTAGAGCAGAGAAAAAATCAGTTGGAAAAGAAAGTAACTTGGCTAGATACACCGATGATCGAAGTCCCTAATTTAGTTGGCTTAGAAAAGAACGAAATTGTTAATCAACTGTTCAATTTGAAACTTGATATTAGCGGTGAAGGTGAAAAAATTGTGAAACAGGCACCGGATCCCGGTACAAAAGTAGAAGAAGGCTCGACTATAAGAATATATTTGGAATAAAATAGTTGAATGAGACAGAAAAAAGACGCTCTTGCTAAAAGAACGTCTTTTTTCATACTTAAGGATAAATTTTCAAACAGTGAAGCTCAATTGTTTGTTAGCAAAAATTTTAAGAATAAAAATAACTAAGGCCAACATAAATAGAATATATTGAAAGTACAATGGTTATGATGGATAATCATAAATTTTTGTTTCTAAAGATTTCTCTTGTTTTAAAAAGAGACGTAGAAAAAGAGAACAGATTCATGTAAAATGAATGATGGTATTTTTACAGTTCAAGCAATTGCTTTTAATAGGAAATAATGTTTTCTACTTAGAAGGAGATGTTTTAATGAAATTACATACATTATTAACTCATCTGCCATTTGTAAAACAGATGAATGGTGAAGATAATCCAGACATTTTAGCTATCGAACAAGATACGAGAAAAGTGAAAGAAGGGACCTTATTTATTTGCATTGAAGGATCAAGATTTGATGGACACGAGTTTGCTCACGAAGCTATTGAAAAAGGTGCGGTTGCCATTCTTTCAAATCGGAAATTAGCGGTGAATGTACCAAATATTATTGTTCCCGATACAAATAGAGCAATGGCGATTTTAGCCGATGCTTTTTATCAACATCCTACTCATGAACTATTTCTCGTCGGGATAACAGGAACGAACGGGAAAACATCTGTCAGTCATTTAGTTGATCATATATTTCGTGCAGCCAATAAAAAAACCGGGCTCATTGGCACTCTGTATTCGAAATTTGGAAACAAGACGACCGAAACGAAAAATACAACCCCGGACAGTTTGACATTGCAGAAAACATTTCGACAAATGTTGAATGAACATGTGGAAGCGGTCAGTATGGAAGTCTCTTCTCATGCATTAGTTCAAGGTCGGGTTCGGGGCTGTGATTTTGATATTGCTGTATTTACAAATTTGACACAAGATCATTTGGATTACCATAAAACGATGGAAGAATATAAGAAAGCAAAAAGTTTATTGTTTTCTCAACTTGGTAATACCTACTATGAAAACAGAAAAAAGTATGCAGTATTAAATGCGGACGATTCAACGACAGAAGAATATATGAAAATGACCTCTGCCCACATCATTACATACGGAATGAAAAATGCCTGTGATGTTCGTGCAGAGAATGTAAATTTTACTGGTCAAGGGACAACTTTCCATTTAATAACACCGAAAGGAAACAGGCAAGTTACGACGAAATTGATTGGTATTTTTAATGTTTATAATGTACTTGCAGCAGTTTCGGTTGGTTTAGCAGCAGGTATAAATATAGACACAATGATTAACAGTCTATCCAGTTTTGCCGGGGTTCCCGGACGGTTTGAATTGGTTCAAGCCGGACAGAAGTTTCCGGTCATTGTCGATTATGCTCACACACCGGATAGTTTGGAAAACGTCCTGAAAACAGTCACTTCTTTGCCTCATTCACGCATTTTTGTTGTTGTTGGTTGCGGCGGGGACCGCGATCATGGGAAGCGACCATTAATGGCACGAATCGCATGTACATATGCCTCAGATGCCATTTTTACATCAGACAATCCAAGATCCGAGGACCCGATGGCCATATTAAATGATATGGAAAAAGGTGTAAGTGGACTTTCTTACAAAGTAATTCCTGACAGAAAAGAGGCGATTCATTACGCGATTGAACAGGCTAATGACGGGGATGTCGTCTTAATTGCAGGAAAAGGACACGAAACCTATCAAATTATCGGAGACAAGGTGATTGATTTTGATGATCGACAAATTGCCAAAAAGTGCATAACAGAAAAGTATAAAAAATTTCAAACAACGAAACGAAATACAGATTTTGATCAATAGAAAGGGAGGACGTAATGTTGTTGGAACAAGTCATTTTATATACAATTATTTTAGCATTTTTAATTACTGTCTTCCTTTCACCTTTGTTTATTCCATTTTTGAAAAGATTGAAATTTGGACAAAGCATTCGGGAAGAAGGGCCAAAATCGCACCAAAAAAAATCGGGAACACCAACGATGGGCGGAATTATGATTTTACTCTCCATCATTGTAACGACCATCTTTATGACAAACCAATTTTCAAACATGACGGTAGAAACGTATCTTCTTCTATTGGTGACAATCGGTTTTGGGATTCTCGGATTTTTGGATGATTTTATTAAAGTAGTAATGAAAAGAAATCTTGGACTGACATCGAAGCAAAAATTATTTGGGCAAATCATTATTGCGGCAGTCTTTTATGTTATTTATCACTCCTATGGAATGCCAACAACAATCACGATTCCGGTTGTCAATTATTCGATTGAGTTGGGCTGGTTATACGTTTTATTTATCATTTTTTGGCTTGTCGGGTTTTCCAATGCGGTCAATTTAACGGATGGCCTCGATGGGTTGTTATCAGGAACGGCAGCGATTGCCTTTGGAGCGTATGCGGTTTTGGCGTGGTATCAGGATCAATTTGATATTGCCATATTCGGTGTCGCTGTTGTTGGGGCTGTATTAGGATTTCTCGTCTTTAACGCACACCCTGCAAAAGTGTTTATGGGTGATACCGGTTCTTTAGCTTTAGGTGGTGCGATTGCAACCATGTCCATTTTAACGAATTTAGAATTATTACTCGTCATTATAGGCGGAATTTTCGTCATTGAAACTTTATCTGTTATCATTCAAGTTGTTTCGTTTAAAACAACAGGAAAACGGGTATTCCGGATGAGCCCTTTGCATCACCATTATGAATTATCAGGCTGGAGTGAATGGCGTGTTGTCGTTACCTTTTGGACCGTCGGATTATTATTTGCAGCTTTAGGAATTTATATCGAGGTGTGGTTATAATTGAAAAACATAACGGCGTATAAAAACAAAAAGATTTTAGTGTTAGGACTGGCAAAAAGCGGCGCAAGTAGTGCAAGTCTTTTGCACGAATTAGGTGCAATTGTCACTGTTAACGATCGAAAACCTTTTTCGGAAAATCCCGAAGCACAAACCTTACTGGAAAAAGGGATAAAAGTAATTTGTGGGGAACATCCGAAAGATCTTCTTGATGAAGGATTTGAATTGATTGTAAAAAATCCGGGAATTCCTTATCGAAATGAATTGATCCAAGATGCAATGAAACGGGGGATTCCGGTAATTACGGAAGTTGAATTAGCTTATCAAATCTCTGAAGCGAGATTTATCGGTATTACCGGAACAAACGGTAAAACGACAACAACTACATTAATTTTTGAAATGCTGAAACAAGGTAATAAAAATCCGCTTATTGCTGGAAATATTGGTACGGTCGCTTCGGATGTTGCGAGGATGGCGACAGAGAAAAATATTATTGTGACAGAATTATCTTCCTTTCAACTGATGGGAATCGTTCATTTTCGTCCGCGCATCGCTGTGATTACAAATATATATGAGGCACATCTTGATTTTCACGGGTCAAGAGAACAGTATATAAACGCAAAAAAGAATATATTGAAAAACCAGACGAAAACTGATTTTGCCATTTTAAACTTTGATCAAGAAGAAGGTAGGCAAATAGCGAAAGAAGCAAAAGGAACCGTCATTCCGTTTTCAAAAGAGAAATATTTGCCGGAAGGGGCATCGCTTAAAGATGGGTTTATTTATTTCCAAGGGGAAAAAGTGATTGATTATCAAAAAGTTGTTCTTCCCGGAAAGCATAATCTTGAAAATATTTTGGCCAGTGTTGCCAGTGCAAAATTAATGGGTGTCGCAAATGAGCATATTGAGCAAGTGCTAACAACTTTTCGCGGTGTCGAACATCGGTTGCAATTTGTCAAAGAAATTAATGGCCGAGTTTTTTATAATGACTCGAAAGCAACGAATACGTTAGCGACAAAATCTGCCCTTTCCGCTTTCAACCGTCCGATTATTTTATTGGCAGGCGGGCTTGATCGTGGGAATGATTTTGATGACCTCATTCCATCACTGAAAAATGTTAAGGCACTAATTACCTTTGGCCAAACAAAGGAAAAATTAGTTCAAACCGGCAAAAAAGCAGGGATAGAAAAGATTTTTATCGTCGATAATGTACAAGAGGCTGTCCCTTTAAGTTACGCCTTATCGGAAAAAGGTGATGTCATTCTTTTATCACCGGCATGTGCCAGTTGGGATCAATATAAAAGTTTTGAAGTAAGAGGAGACATTTTTATGGGGGCGGTGCATAAGTTAGTATAGAGGCTGTATAAGATGGACAAGGAGGAAAAATCGACAAGGTTCTAGAAGCAAGAGCTTTAAAATATGATTTGCTTCCAACTGTGTTACTTTTCTTCCTTTGTGTACAGGCTCTAATCCGTGTTAATGAGGTGACCTGCTTTGCCAGTGAAAAAAACAACTCCGGACTTTATTTTAGTCATCGTGATATTAGCTCTTTTATCACTTGGCTTGATTATGGTGTATAGTGCAAGTGCGGTTTGGGCCGATTACCGATTTGATGATTCGTTTTATTTTGCGAAAAGGCAGTTGCTTTTTGCTATTATCGGTTTGATTGCTATGTTTTTTATCATGAATATTGATTATTGGACTTGGCGATCCTGGTCGAAAGTCATATTGATCACTTGTTTTGTCCTGTTAATCGCAGTTTTAATTCCGGGAATAGGGAATGTCCGTAACGGTTCCCGAAGCTGGATTGGCGTCGGGGCATTTTCTATTCAGCCGTCGGAATTTATGAAACTGGCGATGATTATATACCTTGCAAAATTTTTATCGGAAAATCAAAAAAATATTACTTCTTTTAAGAAAGGTTTAGTACCAAGTCTCGGTTTAGTTTTTACCGCTTTTGCGCTGATTATGCTTCAACCTGATCTGGGTACGGGCACCGTTATGGTAGGAACTTGCCTCATTATGATTTTTGTCAGCGGTGCTCGCATTGCTCATTTTATCGGGCTGGGTTTAATTGGTTTAGCAGGTTTTGTCGGGTTAATTGCGGCAGCACCTTATCGAATAAAACGAATTACGGCTTTTCTTGATCCGTGGGAAGACCCTTTAGGAAGCGGATTTCAAACCATTCAATCTCTATATGCGATCGGGCCGGGGGGGTTGTTCGGTCTTGGACTGGGACAAAGTAGACAAAAGTTCTTTTACTTACCGGAACCGCAAACGGATTTTATCTTTGCCATCTTAGCGGAAGAACTCGGCTTTATTGGCGGGGCATTTGTCTTATTGCTTTTTGCCTTATTATTATGGAGAGGAATTCGTACAGCCTTAAATGCACCTGATTTATACGGCAGCTTTCTCGCTGTTGGAATCATCTCTATGGTTGCTTTTCAAGTGATGATTAATATAGGTGTTGTCATTAATCTAATACCTGTAACAGGTATTACTTTACCATTTTTCAGCTACGGCGGTTCTTCTCTAACGTTAATGCTGATGGCGATGGGAATTTTACTAAATATTAGCCGCTACAGTCGAATATAGCTTTCATTTCTGAGCAATTAGAAATGAAAAACTTTTTTCAGATACAGGGGAAATCGAAATTTTTGATTTCCTCTTTTTTCATTTGTTTCTTTTGTCATAAAATCATAAAATGGTAATACATGAGTTTCATATTCATAAAAAGCTGTTTACATTTTTAATACATTTCCCCGAAACTGGTTGAAATGGTGTAAGATAAATTTCACAAAGAATGAGCATGAGGTGAACATCGATGAGAATCGTTATAAGTGGTGGAGGAACTGGAGGACATATATATCCTGCACTTGCTTTCATTAAAACAGCAAT
Organism: Caldibacillus sp. 210928-DFI.2.18; assembly: GCF_020554505.1. NCBI lineage: Bacteria > Bacillati > Bacillota > Bacilli > Caryophanales > Bacillaceae > Caldibacillus > Caldibacillus sp. 210928-DFI.2.18. The sequence continues at coordinate 78,045 of NZ_JAJCHL010000002.1, read as the reverse complement.
TTCCGAAGATCCAAATACACAAGTTTTATATATCGGTACGAAAAAAGGTTTAGAGAACAAAATTGTGACGAGAAATCACATTCCTTTTGAAACAATTGATATTACCGGCTTTAAAAGAAAGTTATCGTTTGAAAATGTGAAGACAATTATCCGCTTTATTAAAGGAGTTCATAAAAGCAAAAAACTGCTGAAACAATTTAATCCCGATATTGTCATTGGTACAGGCGGTTACGTATGCGGACCGGTTGTTTATGCCGCCCACCAATTGAAAATCCCTTCCATTATCCATGAACAAAATAGCATCCCGGGATTAACAAATAAATTTTTAAGTAAATATGTTGATAAAATTGCCATCTCTTTCAAAGAAGCTGAACAATATTTTCCAAGCGATAAAGTGGTTTTAACCGGGAATCCTCGTGCTACCGAAGTATTAGGACACGATGGGATTAAAGGAAGACAGTCGGCGGGTTTGTCATTAACAAAGAAAACGGTATTAATATTTAGCGGATCCAGGGGAGCAAGGCCAATTAATGAAGCCGTCGTATCGGTTATCAATGATTTTGCGATTAGGGACTATCAAGTGCTTTACGTTACCGGGGAAATCCATTTTGAATCGGTTAAAGAGAAAATTGCCCATGCCGGAAATCCTGATAATGTTAAAGTTGTTCCATTTATACATAATATGCCGGAAGTTCTTGCCGGTGTTGATTTAGTCGTATCCCGAGCCGGAGCAACATCAATTGCCGAGTTTACCAGTATTGGCTTGCCGAGTATATTGATTCCAAGTCCGTACGTAACGAATAATCATCAAGAAAAAAATGCAATAAGTTTGCAAGAAGCCGGGGCAGCAACAGTGATTTTAGAGAAGGAATTAACGGGTAAAAAACTATTAGAGGCAATTGATCAAATTTTAACCGATAAAAATAAGTTGGAAAGAATGAAAAAAAATTCGAAAAAAATAGGAATTCAAGATGCAAGTAATCGTCTTTACCGATTATGTACAGCTGTAATAAACAATAAACAGTAAATCTACTTTTTCGGTAAATTGAATTCTTAATTTTTACTTCCTAATTTATTTTGATTCCGATAAAATATGAATAGTAACCTCTTTTACAGGTGGGGTGTGAATTTTGCCAAATAAAGTAGTATCACTTGAAGATCGATTGCCCAAACTAAAAGAGCAAAGAAGAAAGCGGGCAAACCGTAGACTGATCATTTTATTATTCTTCTTTTTTTTGTTTGTTTGTGGATTTATTTATATCCAATCACCTTTAAGTAGAGTAGGGGAGCTGACGATTGACGGGAATCACTTTGCTTCAAAGGAGAAAATTGTCAAGGCAAGTAAATTAACAAACAAATCGATTGTTTTGAATATGAAAAAAAGTACACTCGAACATCGTATTTTACAAGTACCGGAAGTAAAAAAAGTGAAAATTGATATGAAATTTCCTAACCATATCATTATTAAAGTTGAGGAATACAGGCAAATTGGTTTTTTATATATCGAAGGACAAGCAAAACCGCTTTTGGAAAATGGGCATGTGACCAGAATAACAAGTGATATGACCACACAACCGGGTCCGGTCTTAAAAAGTTTCGATAAAAATAAACCTTTACAGATGACGATAAAGGAATTAAAAGCAATGCCTGATGAAATTCGACAATTAATTTCTGAAATTATTTATGCTCCCAAGAACACAGATCCATACAGTATCATTGCCTTTATGAATGATGGTAATGAGGTGCATGCAACATTAAGAACTTTTGCTGAAAAAATGGTCTATTACCCGGATCTCGTTAAACAATTACAACCTGAAGAAAAAGGAATCGTTGATCTAGAAGTCGGTGTATTTTTTAAATCTTATCAATCGATAAAAAATGGAGACACAAAAAATGATGAGCCTGTAAATGATAAACACGCAACGGAAGAAAGCGGGGAAGAAAATGAAAATTAATCGGGTTATTCTTTCCCTTGTCTTTTTAGTTTTAGGGTTTATGATCGCTTTTTCTTATCAATTAACAAAAAAGCAACAGAGTGATACGAGTATGACGGATCATGAATGGGAAAGGACTATTCAATTGCGGAATGATTTAATCGATTTGGAGGAAAAGAACCGACAACTTCAAAAGGAGTTGAATGAAAAGCAAGCCAAAATCATTGCCATAGAAAAGGAGATGGCTGAAAATGAAAAAAATTTATCCAAAACTGCAAAAGAGGCAGAAAAACTCCGCATGATTTTAGGAAAAGTAAAAGTCCAAGGAGAAGGAGTCATCGTCACGTTAAATGATGGGAATTATAATCATGAAGAAGGGAACGTGAACAATTTTATTGTCCATGAACATCACGTATTGAAAACCGTCAATGAATTGTATATCTCCGGTGCAGAAGCAATTGCGATAAACGGGAAGAGGTTAAAAAATAATTCATATATTGTGTGTGACGGTCCTGTCATTACGGTTGATGGTGAACAATTTCCCGCCCCTTTCATCATTAGTGCCATAGGAGATAAAGATACACTCGAAAAAGCACTGACCATTCAAGGGGGCGTAAAAGATCAACTAGTCAGTGACAATATTGTGTTTAAATTGGAAAAATTAGATCGGATTGTAATGGACCCCACTTTGGGAAACCGAGCAGACTAGAAAGGTAAAGGAAATATAGAAAGTATGGTGATCCATGAAGAAGAAAAATAAAATAATGTTCTTTTTGATAACCATATTGGCAGGGTTTATGCTAGCGATTCAATTCAATACGACTCGTCAAGAAAACAATTTAGCTGATGATACGAGTGATTTATGGGAACTGCGTCAGCAATATTTGTCCGAAAAGGAATTGGAGACTTATTTTCATCAACAAATTCGTCAGTCTGAAGATAAAATTGCTCAATACGAAACAGAAAGGCATAATCGTAATGGACAAGTTTTACAAGACACATTGAATGAACTTAAAAAAGAGGCCGGTTTGAAAGAAATTTCCGGTCCGGGGATTATCCTATCTATAACGCCTGCCTATGAATACATTACTCCCGGTCAGAGTAAAGTATACATATCACCCGATGTATTAAGAAAATTAATCAATGAATTGAATATGTATGGAGCTAAAGCGATATCTATTGCGGATCAACGAATCATATCAACAACAACCATTCGTAATATACAAGGTGAGACAAAAGTCGATGGCTACCCCCTTCGAAAATTTCCTTTAGAGATTAAGATCATTGCAAATGATCATGAGACAGTAAAAAAACTTTACAATCAGATGCAGATTTCAACCGTTCCCGATGATTTTTTTATTGATAATTTGAAGGTATCGATATCAGAACCTCAGGAGGAAATCATAATTCCTGCCTATAGTAGTAGTGTTTCCGTTAATCATATGCAAACTGTGAAAGAAGAAAGGAAATAAGATTATGTGGCTCCCCGTTTTAGGATTGGTAATCGGAATAACTTTAGGTTTATTAACTGATATGAGTGTCCCGCATGAATATCAAAACTATTTATCTATTGCTGTTCTGGCTGCCCTTGATACATTAATCGGAGGAATTAGAGCCCAATTGCAAAATTTATTCAATGAAAAAATCTTTGTTTCAGGGTTCTTTTTTAATATAATTTTAGCTGCAAGTTTAGCTTTCCTTGGCGTCCATCTTGGTGTAGACTTGTATTTAGCAGCAGTATTTGCTTTTGGTGTTAGGCTATTTCAAAATATAGCTGTGATTAGAAGAATTTTATTGACCAAATGGGATCAGAAAAGAAAAAATGAAAAAGAAAGTTAAAATTAAAGGAAAATCGGTGAAAAATAGCGAATATCTTAAATAAATCATTCAGGTTTTTCACTTTATATGAAATACTTCCAATTAAAACAGCAGTATTTTATAGTAAGTATACACTTTTTCCATTATTTGGAACTTGTTGTTGTTCAATGAAAAGTAGGAGGAGGTGCCACAGATGAACAGCAATGATATTTTTGTAAGTTTAGACATCGGTACATCCACGGTCAAAGTGATTATTGGGGAAATGGTTAATGATGTATTAAATATTATCGGCGTCGGTAATGTAAAGTCAGAAGGTCTGAAAAAAGGCTCGATTGTCGATATTGATAATACAGTCCAATCAATAAAACGTGCTGTTGAACAGGCAGAGCGGATGATTGGTATGGAGATTCGTCAAGTGATTGTTGGTATCCCTGCTCACCATGTTGACTTATTGGATTGTCATGGTGTCGTTGCTGTTAATGGAGAAAACAGGGAGATTACAAATGAAGACGTGGCAAGGGTGGTGGATGCGGCTCAAGTCATGTCAATCCCGCCGGATCGGGAAATCATCAATATTGTAAAAAAACAATTTATTGTTGATTCACAGGATGAAATTAATGACCCCCGTGGAATGATCGGTGTACGCTTAGAAATGGAAGGATTTTTAGTTACTGGATCAAAAACATTGCTATTGAATATTCTCAGATGTGTGGAAAAAGCAGGACTTGAAATTATTGATATCGTTCTTCAGCCACTTGCATCCGGTGAGATAGCTTTATCCAAAGATGAAAAAAATCTTGGTTCTGCGCTAATTGATATTGGCGGGGGCTCCACAACGGTGACTGTATTTGAAGATGGATACATGAAAGGCACTTGCCTTTTACCCGTCGGCGGTGACCATATTACGAAAGACATTTCTATTGTATTAAGAACTACAACAGAAGATGCTGAAAAGGTAAAATTAAAACATGGACATGCTTTTTATGACCATGCTTCTGTTGATGAAGTATTTGAACTTCCGATCATCGGTACGAACCAAAAACAACAGTTTACACAGCTTGAACTCGCTGAAATTATTGAAGCAAGGGTTGCCGAAATTTTTGATTTCGTTCAAGATGAACTGAGAAAAATGGGCGTAGATTATTTGCCCGGGGGGTATGTGATAACCGGAGGAGTCGCCAATATGCAAGGGCTGGCAGAACTTGCCCAAGCGATTTTTCAAAACCGTGTCCGAATCGCAATCCCTGACTATATAGGGGTGCGAGAACCACAGTATGCGACTGCAGTTGGTATGATCAAATATTTTTATAAGAATGCGAGATTACAAGGAAGATTTCTAGATTCGGTCGTTATGCCAATGGAACAGAAGGATAAAAGAACAGTGAAACAGCAACCTGCCAAAGGGAAAAATTCAAATTTACATGAAGAAAAATTAGCTAGTAAAATGAAAAGATTTCTTGGTTCTTTTTTTGAATAAATGCATAGGTTTAAGTAATTTGAATTAGGAGGATTTTGCATGTTGGATTTTGAAACATACGTAGACCAATTAGCAACAATTAAAGTAATTGGTGTTGGTGGCGGCGGAAACAATGCAGTCAATCGCATGATCGAACACGGCGTCCAGGGGGTTGAATTTATCGCTGTCAATACAGATGCCCAAGCTTTGAATCTTTCAAAAGCGGAAATAAAACTGCAAATTGGCTCCAAATTAACCCGTGGTCTTGGAGCGGGTGCAAATCCGGAAGTTGGGAAGAAAGCCGCTGAAGAGAGTAAAGAACAAATTGAAGAAGTGATTAAAGGGGCAGATATGGTCTTTGTCACGGCAGGAATGGGCGGTGGAACCGGAACTGGTGCGGCGCCTATAATTGCCAGTATTGCAAAAGAATTAGGTGCTTTAACTGTCGGTGTTGTTACTCGTCCGTTCAGCTTTGAAGGGAAAAAACGGGCTACGCAAGCTGCCAATGGGATTACTTCGATGAAAGAAGCCGTTGACACATTAATTGTTATTCCGAACGACCGTCTTCTTGAAATTGTGGACAAGAGCACACCGATGTTAGAAGCTTTTAAAGAGGCTGATAATGTCTTACGTCAAGGTGTTCAAGGTATTTCTGACTTAATTACCACTCCTGGTCTCATTAATCTCGACTTTGCCGATGTGAAAACCATTATGTCCAATAAAGGATCCGCTCTTATGGGAATCGGTATTGCCTCTGGTGAAAGCCGTGCTCAAGAAGCCGCTAAAAAAGCTATATCTTCTCCTTTACTGGAAACATCGATTGATGGTGCTCAAGGAGTTCTAATGAACATAACGGGTGGAATGAATTTGAGTTTGTATGAAGTACAGGAAGCTGCCGATATCGTTGCCTCTGCATCTGATCAAGAAGTGAACATGATTTTTGGTTCTGTCATTAATGAAAATTTGAATGATGAAATTGTTGTTACGGTAATTGCAACCGGATTTAGGGAAGAAAACGATCAAAATAAACCAACCCGACCAACTCATAGTCATAACAAGAACCTTAATACAAACCAAACACATCAAAAACAAAATCGCGAGACACCGGTTCGAGAAGAAAAACATCAAGAACCAACTCGAACAAATTCCAGCACACAGGAAGATTTACTGGATATTCCTACATTTTTGAGAAACAGAAATAATCGAATCTGATATTTAGCTGTTACTCAAAGATATAAAGAAAAAATATAAGGCTGTTCTTGAAACGCAGCAACTCATGCTTTACAGAATTTTTTAGAAAATCTGTAAGGGAGCTGCTTTTCGAGAACAGCTTTTTTAGCTAATAGGAAAGTAGAAATTTTTTAATTTCTACTTTCCTAACGCATAAGTGCTCTTGCGGCTCTGCTCTCACCTAAAGGCTCGGCAGTCACCGAGTTTTCTTTATAGTATAAGAAAGTATAAAAATACAGGTAAATAACTCGGGATTAGTTTTATTGTCTAGCTCCGAGCGCCAGCGACTAGCAAACTTCACTCCCCTCCACTACGATAAGTCAACATCGGCTCGTCCCTCGCCGTGTTTCCTTTATCTCATTGCGGGGCGCTCCAGTTTGTACGTCGCTAAGCGGGCGCTCTGCGCTTTTCTTATAGAAAAATTTTTGTGAAAACCTCGGATTCGTTTTATTGTTTCACTTCAAGGACAGGCTGCAATAACAAAATTTCTCCTTTCGTAATAATCGAAAAAGATCATTCCGATTCTTTTGACAAAATCGGAGAAAATTCCTGAAAACTTCTTAAATTTTACGGTCAAAAAGCGACACACTTTTACGAGAGGCAGTGCTATACTTTTCCATAACATAAAAATACTAGAGAGCCGCCTTTTTACTAGGGCTAAGTAATTCCGTTCTTTGGAGAAAAGGGGAATGAGGGGTTGACCTTATATTTAGATATTATTTGGCTTTTAAATTTTTTGTTTGATAGCATGCTCTTATCATTGACCGGTGTTATATTAAAAAGAAAAATTCGAAAACGGAAAATTTTTTTTGGTGGTTTGATTGGCTCGATTATCGTGTTTGCTCCCTTTATAACGAATGCTGCTTTGTTTTTTTCTCCTCTTTTTAAAATAGCAATTTCAGTACTGATGGTATGGATTGCTTTTGGTTTCAAGCGAATGCGTTTTTTCTTTACCAATTTATCTGCATTTTATTTACTCACTTTTGCGATTGGGGGAGCGCTAATTGGTTTGCATTATTTATTTAGTTTCCAATATAACGCAGCAAATGCTTTATTTTTAACTAATATCCGGGGCTTTGGGGATCCGATCAGTTGGTTGTTTGTCATCATTGGATTTCCAATACTTTATTTTTTTTCAAAGGATACTTTTGATAAATGGGAAACTGTCAAAATAGAGTATGAAAATCTTGTGGATGTTGAAATCTCAATTAACAATCAAACAAAACAATTAAGGGGGCTGGTAGACAGTGGAAATCAATTATATGATCCTTTGACAAAAAAACCGGTTTTAATTGTCTCACTAAGAAAAACAGCCGGTTTCTTTCCAAAAGAGGTTTTAGCGGTTTTTGAAGATGTTCATCAACTTTGGAAGGAAAATGAATTACCATCGGAATGGATGAATAAAATTTCCATCATTCCATATCGGGTTGTTGGTAAAGACAATTTGCTTCTGGCTGCTGTTAAACCGGACAAAGTTGTTATTCGCGTTGACAAAAAGATTTATCAAACAAACCGGCTTTTGTTGGCATTTATCAATCAAACACTATCCGCTGATGATCGTTTTGATTGTATCATTCATCCAAAAATTTTAGCACAATCGCATCACGAACAAGTTTCCTGATGGTAATGATCATAGACAAAGTCAAGTGAGTTCAATTCGTTCAAGCACGTTTCGTTGCTTTAATCAAGTGGCTATGTTAGAGAGGGGAATGGTCATGAAAAAATTGAAATTTCATTTTTACTATTATTGGAACAAGTTGTTAAAGAAACTAAAGTTAAAAACCGATGAAATCTATTATATCGGAGGCAGTGAAGCTCTTCCGCCACCACTTTCCAAAGAAGAGGAAGAGATTTTAATCAATAAACTTCCTAAAGGGGATGAAACAGCCCGTTCGCTGTTAATTGAAAGAAATTTACGGCTCGTCGTTTATATTGCAAAAAAATTTGAAAATACGGGCATTAATATTGAAGATCTAATTAGTATTGGCACCATTGGATTAATAAAAGCGGTCAATACGTTTAATCCGGAAAAAAAGATTAAATTAGCCACGTATGCTTCACGCTGTATTGAGAACGAAATATTAATGTATTTACGGAGAAACAATAAAGTGCGCTCAGAGGTTTCTTTCGATGAACCATTAAATATTGATTGGGACGGGAACGAACTCCTTCTATCAGACGTGCTTGGAACAGAAAATGATATTATCACGAAAGATTTGGAAGCGCGTGTCGATCGAAAACTGCTAATGAAAGCTTTACATACATTATCCGATCGTGAAAAGCAAATTATGGAATTGCGCTTTGGTCTGGTAGGAGGCGAGGAAAAAACACAAAAAGATGTTGCCGACATGTTAGGTATATCACAATCCTATATTTCAAGATTGGAAAAGAGAATATTCAAAAGATTGAGGAAAGAGTTTGAAAAAATGGTTTAATATTATTTTTGAAAAATATTTTTCGCTAGTTTCCTTTATTTATCAAGGATAGGAAGTTTATCGAAAAATCACTCATTTGTTACAGTGCATATTTTTCCTTCCCAGGGAGATACTGAATTTTGTAAAAGCATTCCTCGGAGGAGGGAAAACTTATGCGTAACAAAGTTGAAATCTGTGGTGTAGATACATCCAAACTTCCGGTTTTAAAAAATGAAGAAATGAGGGAATTATTTAAGGAAATGCAAAATGGCGATTTGTACGCCAGGGAAAAATTAATTAACGGAAATTTGCGATTAGTTTTAAGTGTGATTCAACGATTTAATAATCGTGGTGAGTATGTCGATGATTTGTTTCAAGTTGGCTGTATCGGATTAATGAAATCAATTGATAATTTTGATTTGAGTCAAAATGTTCGATTCTCCACCTATGCAGTTCCAATGATTATTGGGGAAATTCGCCGGTATCTTCGGGATAATAACCCGATCCGAGTCTCCCGGTCATTGCGTGATATTGCGTATAAATCGTTACAAATCCGCGAACGGTTAATTGCTGAAACATCGAAGGAACCGACGGCTGAGGAAATTGCCAAAGAGTTAGGTGTTCCTCAAGAAGAAATCGTCTTTGCTTTAGATGCGATTCAAGACCCGGTTTCCTTATTTGAACCGATATACAATGATGGTGGAGATCCGATTTATGTAATGGACCAATTAAGCGATGAAAAAAATAAAGATTCCAATTGGATTGATGAAATAGCATTAAAAGAGGGGATGCGCCGTTTAAATGAGCGGGAAAAAATGATCTTGAAAAAAAGGTTCTTCCAAGGAAAAACACAGATGGAAGTCGCAGAAGAAATCGGTATTTCACAAGCGCAAGTTTCTCGTCTTGAGAAAGCAGCCATTAAAGTTGTGGCAAAAAATATTCAGTAAGCCTCCTTTAAAAGGTGGCTTTTTTTTGTTTTAAAAAAAAAGCACAAGTCATCTGTCGCTTTAGGCTAGTTAATAAAACGAACCTAAAATTAATCATTTGTATTTTATTCTGTGAGAAAAGAACAGTAATATTAGAAACAATTGCTTAATTTTGAACGAATAGTATGATAAACTGAAATATGTATTGTGTGATGTGAAGAGATGAGGGAATCATATGACTGAACCGTTCCATCTAATGGATGATTCATATTTTTTAATTAAAAATTGGCAAAAAATAAACCCGAGAATTTTTGCGGGATTTACAACGAAAATGGGCGGAATAAGCAATGGCCCGTATTTTAATAATAATATGGGACTACATGTTGGCGATGATAACGCTAAAGTCGTTTTTAACCGAAACCAATTTGCAAAAAAAATCAATTTTCCCATTTCCAATTGGGTGTGCTGCGAACAAACCCACGGTTCGAATGTACAGTACATTGCAGAAACAGATTTGGGAAAAGGATCTGAATCTTATGGAGATAGTTTAAAAGATTGTGATGGGATCTATACAGATAAAGGGGATACTTTACTTGCTCTTTGCTTTGCAGATTGTGTACCTATCTATTTTTTTGCACCAAAGTATGGACTTTTTGGAATTGTTCATGCTGGTTGGAAAGGTACGGTAAAAAATATAAGCCATTCACTCATTGAACAGTGGAGAAGTCGTGAAATTCCCGTGGAAAAAATATTCGTAACCATTGGTCCTTCCATTTGCAATCAATGCTATATTGTAGATAATAAAATTATAGATCAAGTTGAAAAACTTCCGCTAAACGCTGTACAACGTTTTTATACTCAAGTAGAAAAAAGTCAATATCAAATCGATTTAAAAGCATTAAATCAAGCCTTGTTAGAAAATGAAGGGATTTTGCCCGACAATATTCAAGTATCCGGTCTTTGTTCCAGCTGTGACCAAACTTATTTTTATTCCCATCGCCGCGATAAAGGACAAACAGGTCGAATGATAGGTTTTATTGGAATCAGGGAGGCATAAACATTGAAAAGCGTTGAAAGTAATTTACAAATCATCACAGAAAAAATTGCGAAAGCTTGCGAAAAAGTAGGGCGAGATCCGGAAGAAGTAACGATTATCGCCGTAACAAAATATGTGACGATTGAACGCGCTCAAGAGGCTTTGAAAGCAGGAATTATTCATTTAGGGGAAAATCGCGATCAAGAATTGCTGAAAAAATATGAAGTTTTAGGGAATCAACCGATTTGGCACTTTATCGGAACATTGCAAACAAGGAAAGTGAAAAAGATTATTGATAAAGTTGACTATATTCATTCCCTTGATCGGCTTTCATTAGCTGAAGAGATTTATAAACGGGCCAACAGAAAGATACCTTGCTTTGTTCAAGTGAATGTAAGCGGGGAAGAATCGAAACATGGATTGCCACCTAAAGAAGTTCTTCCGTTTATCCAGCAATTAGCAATGTATTCAAATATTGAAATTGTCGGTTTAATGACAATGGCACCATATATTAAAGACGAACAAATATTGAGGAACTGTTTCCGTTCCTTAAAACAGCTTCAGGATGAAATTCAAAATCTGAAAATACCTTATGCCCCTTGTACAGAATTATCTATGGGGATGTCTAATGATTATGAAATTGCCGTTGAAGAAGGGGCGACATTTGTTCGAATCGGTACATCTTTGGTCGGTGAGTAAATCGGGAGGTGAAGAATTTTGGGTATAAAGTCGAAATTCAAAACATGGTTTTTCTTAGATGATAATTATGAAGACGAATACGAAGCGGAGTATGATGAACCGGTAGAATATGAAAATACCACCGGAACGCCGCGCTTCCAACAACAAAAGAAAAACGTTGTCAGTTTACAAAGTATAAAAAGTTCCTCAAAGCTCGTTTTAGTTGAACCGCGAGTTTTTAATGATGCTCAAGAAATTGCTGATCATTTAAAAAATCGCAGAACCGTTGTTGTTAATTTGCAGAGAGTCGAAAAAACAGAAGCGCGAAGAATTGTCGATTTTTTAAGCGGCACCGTTTACGCCATCGGTGGCGAAATCCAAAAAATCGGTTCATATATTGTGTTATGCACACCGGATAATGTGGAAGTAACCGGTGCGATTTCCGACGCTTTTATCAACAATAATTTTGAAGACACGAGGTGGTAAAAGAAATTATGTCAATCATTTTTGATATTATTCATTCTGTATTTAACATTTATTTTTATGCTTTACTCATTTATATTTTCATGTCTTGGATTCCCGGAGCGAGGGAGTCACAAATCGGTCAATTCCTTGGAAGTATTTGTGAACCATATTTGGAGCAGTTTCGAAAATTTATCCCGCCTATTGGCATGTTCGATTTTTCACCAATTGTTGCGTTATTTGTTTTACAATTAGCCCAAGTCGGTTTAAATTCGATCCAAACATGGATTTAGTTATCTATCATCAATGATACATCTTGAAATAAGGAGAAGTTATGTCAATATATCAGCATTTTCGTCAGGAAGAAAAAGAATTTATTGATCAAGTACTGAATTGGATAGACTATGTTGATAAAAATTATGCAGGAAAACTGACCGATTTTTTAGACCCTAGAGAGCAATATATTGTTCAATCAATTATCGGAAAAGAGAGAAGCTGTAGAGTTCAATTTTTTGGCGGCGAAAAACAATCTGAACGTTGCCGGGCTTTTCTTCATCCGGATTACTATGAACCGGCAGAGGAAGATTTTCAAATCACTTTGTTTGAAATCATTTACCCGGAAAAATTTGTAACACTCACGCACCCTGAAATTTTAGGGAGTTTAATGAGCCTTGGCTTATCAAGGGGAAAGTATGGAGATATTCTCATCAAAAATAAACAAATTCAATTTTTCTCTGCCAGTGAAGTAGCTGATTATATTCGTACAAATTATATGACTGTAGGAAAGACAAAAATCCAACTGCAGGTAAAGCCTTTGTCAGAAAGTATAGTGACTGATGAATTGATGACGGAACATTCCGTGACTGTTTCATCCCTTAGACTTGATACGGTTCTATCGCAAGCCGGTCGCATGTCAAGGCAGAAAGTGCAAACATTAATTGGACAAGGGTTAGTTAAAGTAAATTGGACAACTGTTGATTCTCCTTCTTTTCCTTTGAAAGAAGGCGATCTCATTTCGGCAAGAGGCATAGGGAGAATTCGATTAATTACGGTTGGAGATAAAACAAAACGGGATAAGTGGAAAATCACTTTAGGAAAAATGAAATAAAAATTTATTTTTGGCAGGATTTTTCCCGCAATCTGTCGAAACTTAGTGTATAATAAAAGACAACCGTATTTTCTGATTTTTATTTGGAGGTGGCATGATGCCGTTAACGCCGTTGGATATACATAATAAGGAATTTGCCAAAACCTTTCGTGGGTATGATGAAGATGAAGTGAATGAATTTTTAGATCAAGTGATAAAAGACTATGAAATAATCATTCGAGAAAAACGCGAATTAGAAAATCGAGTCAAAGAATTAGAGGAAAAATTAAAGCATTTTAGTTCCATTGAAGAAACATTGAATAAATCAATCGTTGTTGCTCAAGAGGCCGCGGAAGAAGTAAAAGGCAGTGCGCAAAAAGAGGCGAAGTTAATCATTCGCGAGGCTGAAAAGAACGCGGATCGAATTGTTAATGAAGCTCTCTCAAAAGCCAGAAAAATAGCCTTAGAAATTGAAGATTTGAAAAAACAATCAAAAGTATTCCGCAATCGATTTAAATTATTGATTGAAGCCCAACTGGATATGATCAATTCAAACGATTGGGAACAATTAATGGAGTTTAATGTGGACGCAACCGAATTAAAGTCGGCTGAGGAGGATATCGTTATTAAGTAATTGCTTAAATGGGGAGAGCCAAGAAGATCAGGGAATCAAGGACCTCTGAGTACCTGAGCTTCTGTTTTTCATATAAAAGAAAAAGGAAAACGACGGCTGTTTTTCCCGGACTTTTTGGATTTCCTCTAAAAATAACTGGATTTATGCAAATTGTTATTGACTTCTATCACCATATTTGCATATAATTCCTTATATCCATAAAATATTCTCATATTATTTACAAACAATGAAGGGGACAGTACAATTTTTCTGCTTTTATCCAGCGAGTCGAGGATGGTGGAAGCTCGATTAAAAAGGGAAATTGGAAAATCACCCCGGAGTTCCTGCTCTGAAATTGAATAGTAAGGGTGGGCGTGTTTCACGTTATAAAATGAGCGGACAAAGAACGTCTTTTCTCTTTGTCTATTTGGGTGGTACCGCGGGAAAGCTTTCTCGTCCCATATACAGGGATGTGAAGGCTTTTTTATTTTACTTTATAGCCAAAATGATTATTCTTACCAAAACTGGTTAACACTGTTACCAAAATTCGTATTAAGGAGGGCAATTTCATTGGATTATAAAGATACATTATTAATGCCGAAAACTGATTTTCCAATGCGTGGAAATTTGCCGAAAAAAGAACCGGAAATTCAAGCACGCTGGGAAGAAATGGATATTTATAAAAAGGTTCAAGAACGGACAAAAGGACGTCCAAAATTCATTCTTCATGACGGACCACCATATGCAAACGGCAGTCTACACATGGGTCATGCTTTAAATAAAGTTTTAAAAGATTTTATTGTTCGTTCCCGGTCCATGATGGGCTACGATGCTCCGTATGTTCCGGGGTGGGATACCCATGGCTTGCCAATTGAACAAGAATTGACAAAAAAAGGTGTGAAAAGAAAAGAACTGTCCGTTGTTGAATTTCGTAAACTTTGTGAGCAATATGCTTATGAACAAGTCGATATTCAACGGACCGGCTTTAAAAAATTGGGTGTACGCGGTGATTGGGAACATCCGTATTTAACTTTACACCATTCATTTGAAGCACAACAAATTCGTGTTTTCGGTGAAATGGCGAAAAAAGGATTAATTTATAAAGGATTAAAACCGGTATATTGGTCACCGTCATCGGAATCGGCATTAGCTGAAGCAGAAATTGAATATAAAGATATCAAATCACCATCCATCTATGTGGCATTCCCGATTAAAGACGGCAAAGGGGTGCTTGACTCGGATACAGAAATCGTTATTTGGACGACAACGCCATGGACCATTCCGGCCAACTTAGGGATCTCTGTTCATCCACATCTGCAATATGTTGTAGTCAACGTAGGAAACAGGAAGTTCGTAGTCGCCGAAGACTTATTGAAGTCCGTCAGTGAAGAATTAGACTGGACAGATTATCAAGTCTTGAAAACGGTCAAAGGTTCTGACTTAGAATATGTTTTAGCGAAACATCCGTTTTATGATCGTGATTCGCTTGTTATGTTGGGTGAACATGTTACAACCGATGCCGGTACCGGTTGCGTTCATACCGCTCCCGGTCATGGGGAAGATGACTTCTATGTTGGTCAAAAATATAATCTTGATGTACTCAGTCCCGTCGATGACAAAGGTTGCATGACCGAAGAAGCACCCGGCTTTGAAGGATTGTTTTACGAAGAGGCAAACAAGCATATTACGAAAAAGCTGGAAGAAGTTGGCGCATTACTTAAATTATCATTCCTTACCCACTCGTATCCGCATGATTGGCGGACGAAAAAACCGGTTATTTTCCGAGCAACACCGCAATGGTTTGCATCCATTGATCCAATTCGTGAACAACTGTTAAAAGAAATCCATCAAGTGAATTGGTATAATAAATGGGGCGAAACAAGACTGTATAATATGATTCGTGATCGCGGTGACTGGTGTATTTCAAGACAGCGGGTTTGGGGTGTACCAATTCCGGTATTTTATGCGGAAAATGGTGAACCGATTATTACCGAAAAAACGATTGAACATGTTGCAAGCCTATTCGAACAACATGGATCCAATATTTGGTTTGAAAGAGAAGCGAAAGACCTTCTACCTGAAGGATTCAGTCATCCGGGCAGTCCGAACGGTTTATTTACAAAAGAAAATGATATTATGGACGTTTGGTTTGATTCCGGTTCCTCTCATCATGGTGTATTAAGAACTCGTGAAGAACTTCAATTTCCGGCAGATATTTATTTGGAAGGTTCCGACCAATACCGTGGCTGGTTTAACTCTAGTCTGATTATCAGTGTTGCGGTTAACGGTGTTGCACCATATAAAGGAGTTGTATCAAACGGGTTTACTGTCGATGCGGAAGGCAAAAAGATGTCAAAGTCCATCGGAAATACCATTGTTCCTGATCAGGTGACAAAGCAATTCGGTGCCGATATTTTGCGATTATGGGTCGCTTCTGTGGATTATACGGCAGATGTCAAAGTATTTATGGATAATTTTAAACAAGTGTCTGAAGTGTACAGGAAGATTCGCAATACGCTTCGATTCATGCTCGGAACAACAGCTGATTTTGATCCGAAGCAGCATACAGTTCCATATGAAAACTTACGTGAAGTTGACCAATATATACTGGTAAAATTAAACAATCTCGTGAAAAAAGTACGGCATGCATATGAAACATATAACTTCATGGAAATTTACCATGATATGAACAAATTTTTCACGATTGACTTAAGTTCATTCTACTTAGATTTTGCCAAAGATGTTCTTTATATTGAAGCAGAAAATAACCCGATTCGTCGTTCCATGCAAACGGTCATCTATGAATGTCTCGTATCTTTAACAAAAATGTTAGCGCCGATTTTGGCACATACAGCCGATGAAGTATGGGCATATATAAAAGGTGTTGAGGAAGAAAGTATCCAACTGACCGACCTGCCGGAATATAAAGAATACCCAAATGCCGTTCAACTGGAAGAAAAATGGTCGCAATTTATGAAATTAAGAGATGACGTGTTAAAAGCTTTGGAAGAAGCTCGCAATGAAAAAATAATTGGTAAGTCACTGACAGCAAAAGTTACTTTATATGTTCACGATGATGTAAAACAATTACTAGATTCCATTTCAGAAAATATTGGACAAATTTTCATTGTCTCTGATTTTGAAGTGGCCGGTCATTATGATGAAGCGCCAAGTAATGCATTGAAATTGGAAAAGGCCGCCATTGTCGTAACAAAAGCTGAAGGAGAAACTTGTGAACGTTGCTGGGTAGTGACAAAGGATGTCGGTCATAACCATCATCATCCGACATTATGTACCCGCTGTGCAAATATTGTAGAAGAACATTATAGTCATTTAGTTAATTAACAGATTTACCTAAAAAAGGGAAGAATTGTCTTCCCTTTTTTTGCTTGTTTAAAAAGATTTTTACATTTCTACCTTGTATTTAATGAAATAGAAAATAGTTATAGCCGTCAGAAAGGAACAATCGGTAATAATAAACATACAATAACAATTAGAAATTGGATCACGGATGGGAGGGTACATTCCTTGAGTCAATCGCTACATGATCTTTATAATGAAATTGTTGCAATGAAAATTGATTTAGAAGAGCACCTTAACAATCATGAATTGTCACCTCAAGTAAAACAAATGGCCGAGGAAGAACTGTCAGATTTAATTGCGACAATAGAAAAAATTGAAACCGGTCATTATGGCGTTTGTGAAGAAACAGGGCACCCAATCCCAGTTGAATTTTTAACTTTTCAACCAACCGTTCGTTCCTTAAGTGAAATGAAAACATTACTGAAATATTTAAAAAAACCGGTTTTTCCCTTTTGACAGGCATAACTATATGTCCTGTCTTTTTTGTGTATAAACATTTTTATACCCAGTAAATAAAAAAATTCCAACGGTAAATGCAAAAAATGTTCTTTTATGCTACAATGCAAAAAGAGTCTATCTAGAGTTTGGAGGGCGTGCATTGCTGTATTATTTGCTTTCAATCATCATTATCGGTTTCGATCAATTGACGAAATGGATGATCGTTAAATTTATGGATCTTGGTGAAAGTATCCCTGTTATCGAAAATTTATTTTACATAACATCACACCGAAATCGTGGTGCCGCTTGGGGCATTTTACAAGGGCAGATGTGGTTCTTTTACCTCATCACCGTCATTGTAGTCATTTTTATCATTTATTATTTGCAAAAATATGCGAAAGGAAAACCGCTATATAGTATCTCATTGGCCTTCATGTTAGGAGGAGCTGTTGGCAACTTCATTGACCGTTTGTTTCGCAAAGAAGTCGTTGATTTTATTGATGTAAAAATATTCGGTTATGACTTCCCGATTTTTAATATTGCTGACTCTTCTTTAACCATCGGGGTTATATTATTAATAATTGTCATGTTTTTAGAAGAACGTAAAGAAAAAAAGGAGCAATAATATGGAAAAGATTTTGCACATTGTCCGTGAAGATCAAGCGGGTGAAAGAATTGATAAATTGATAACATCTCTTGAAGAAGATTGGTCCCGGACGCAAGTGCAGGAATGGATTAAAGATGGTGTTGTGTCGGTTAATGGTAATAAACCAAAAGCCAATTATAAATGCGAAACTGGCGACAAACTGGTCATCAATGTGCCGGATCCTGTTCCATTAAATGTTGAACCGGAAGAAATGAATTTAGATATTTACTATGAAGATTCGGATGTTCTTGTTGTTAATAAACCGCGTGGAATGGTCGTTCATCCGGCACCGGGCCATGTAACCGGAACACTTGTCAACGGGCTGCTTGCTCATTGTAAAGATTTGTCCGGTATTAATGGAGTGATGCGACCGGGAATTGTCCATCGTATTGATAAAGATACATCCGGTTTACTGATGGTTGCAAAAAATGATTTTGCCCATGAGTGTTTAGTCGAACAACTCGTTGAAAAGTCGGTAACAAGGAAATATGAAGCGATAGTTCACGGCGTTATTCCGCATGATTACGGAACGGTGGACGCACCGATTGGACGGGATAAAAATGATCGACAAAAAATGGCAGTGGTCGATAATGGAAAACATGCCGTCACCCATTTCCGTGTGATTGAACGTTTTCAAGACTATACGCATATTGAATGTGAACTGGAAACAGGCAGAACCCATCAAATCCGGGTTCATATGAAATATATCGGTTATCCGCTCGCCGGTGACCCGAAATATGGACCAAGAAAAACTTTAGAAATTGATGGACAGGCACTCCATGCCGGGGTTCTTGGCTTTATTCATCCGAGAAAAAAGGAATATATGGAATTTCGTGCACCATTGCCCCAGGAATTTCTAGCGCTTTTAGAACAATTACGGATGAACTTGTAACGGGGAATTGATCCACTGGTCAGGTCAACACTTAATGTTTTTAATAAATAATTATCTTTTTCGCCATTGACAAAATCGGAAATTCATTTTATGATCATAACAGAACTGAATAGCACCTTTAAATCAGTCCAGAGAGTCTGAGAAGGGAACGGATTATTTTTTTAAAAAAGAAACTGTTTATTCTCCTGCTCTCTTTGGCAGGAGTTTTTTATTGAAACGGAAATGGATCACGCGAATGTTCCATAAACAATGGAGGGGAGCAGATTGCAAAAAGCAATTGTTTTGGATGAGCAAGCAATCCGAAGAGCATTAACCCGGATCGCTCATGAAATCATTGAAAGAAATAAAGGGATTGAAGATGTTGTCCTTGTAGGAATTCGTACACGCGGCATATTCTTGGCAAGAAGGTTGGCTGAAAAGATTAACCAAATTGAAGGAAAAAATGTACCGGTTGGCGAATTGGATATTACTTTGTATCGGGATGATTTATCTATCAAAACAAAGGATAAAGAACCGGAAGTTTTAGGTTCGGCTATTCCGGTTGATATACATAATAAAACCGTTGTCTTAGTTGATGATGTCTTGTACACCGGAAGAACAGTCCGGGCAGGAATGGATGCCCTCATCGATTTCGGGAGACCCGGCCTGATTCAACTGGCCGTACTTGTTGATCGAGGCCATCGTGAACTGCCGATTCGCGCAGATTATGTTGGAAAAAACATACCGACAGCAAAAA
Organism: Caldibacillus sp. 210928-DFI.2.18; assembly: GCF_020554505.1. Taxonomy (NCBI): domain Bacteria; kingdom Bacillati; phylum Bacillota; class Bacilli; order Caryophanales; family Bacillaceae; genus Caldibacillus; species Caldibacillus sp. 210928-DFI.2.18. The sequence goes on along the minus strand of NZ_JAJCHL010000002.1, from coordinate 58,316 downwards.
CGGAGATGATTGTTGTTGATCTGGTGGAAGTTGATCATATCGACCAAGTGACAATCCATGACACATAAAAAGATTGCCCTTTTAACAGACAGTCCAGAGAGGCTGGAAAGGGGAAGGATGAGCGTCAGTCGGAAGTAGAACCTGCTTCTGGCTGTGAATGTAACGCTACTCATTTACCTCTTTCCATATACTGGAAAGAGGTTTTTTTATACATAATTGCTTCTTAATGAATCAGAGGGGGAGATTCAATGAAAAGTTTATTAACGATGGACCAATTATCAACTGAAGAAATTCTGGCAATTTTACACGAAGCGGATGAATTTTCAAAAGGGAAAACTTGGCAACCGGAAAATCAAACCTTTGTAGCGAATATGTTTTTTGAACCAAGTACCAGGACAAAATGCAGTTTTGAAGTGGCCGAGCGAAAACTTGGGTTTCAAGTCATCCCGTTTGAAGCGGGTTCATCAAGCGTGCTTAAAGGGGAAAGTTTGTATGATACGGTGAAAACATTGGAGGCCGTCGGTGTTTCTGCTGTCGTCATTCGCCATGAAAAAGAACGCTATTTTGATGAACTTAAAACGATTCATATCCCCATTATTAATGGCGGTGATGGTTGCGGTCACCATCCGACCCAATCATTACTTGATCTGTTGACCATAAAGCAAGAATTTGGTCGCTTGGACCGGTTACATGTGGCAATCATCGGGGATATTCGCCATAGCAGGGTGGCTCGTTCGAATGCAGATGCATTATCAAGATTAGGGGCGAAAGTCAGTTTCTCCGGGCCGATTGATTGGTTTGATGAATCAATCATTAAACAAGGAACATACTTGTCTATCGATGAAGCCATCGAACAGGCTGATGTCGTGATGTTACTAAGAATCCAACATGAAAGGCATAAAATGATTTCTTCTCTGACGAAGGAGGAATATCATCAAACATTTGGACTTACCTTGGAAAGAGAAAAAAGAATGAAAAAGCATAGCATTATCCTCCATCCGGCACCGGTCAACCGCGATGTGGAAATAGCTTCTGAACTTGTTGAATGTAACAGATCACGGATTTTTAAACAAATGGAAAATGGCGTGTTTATCCGAATGAGTGTATTGAAACGGGCGATACAGCAACAAAATAAAGGGGAGAAAATATATGAAACTCATTATAAAAAACGGATTGCTAATTAATGAAAATGGTTCATTGGAAAAGAAACATCTGTATATTGACAACGGACAAATTGTAAAAATTTCGGAACATCTTTCAGGGGAGGATCAAGCAGAAAAAGTAATCGATGCGAACGGATTATTCGTGAGCCCGGGATTTATTGATGTCCATGTTCATCTGCGGGAACCGGGCGGGGAACATAAAGAAACGATAGAAACTGGTACAAAAGCTGCAGCAAAAGGCGGTTTCACAACGATATGTGCCATGCCGAATACCAATCCGGTTCCGGATTCAAAAGAACAGATTCAATGGTTAAAAAAACGAATCCAAGAGACAGGAAAAGTTCGCGTTCTTCCATACGGTTCGATCACAAAAGGACTGGCGGGCGACCAACTGAATCATTTTAAAGAATTGGCAGAAGCGGGTGCGTTTGCTTTTACTGATGACGGGGTTGGCATTCAAACGGCAGAAAGAATGTATCAAGCGATGAGGGAGGCGGCAAAAGTAAATAAAGCCATTGTCGCCCATTGTGAAGATATGTCCCTTGTACAAGGTGGTGTCGTCCATGAAGGGAAAGTTGATAAACGGCTTGGTCTAAAAGGGATTACTTCCCTTGCCGAATCGGTTCAGATTGCCAGAGATGTTTTGCTCGCTGAACAATCCGGCTGTCATTACCATGTTTGTCATATTAGTACGAAAGAATCTGTGAGAATTGTCCGCGACGCAAAAAGAGCAGGCATTCATGTGACAGCGGAAGTCTCCCCCCATCACCTGTTATTATGTGAAGACGATATTCCGGGTAATGACACGAATTATAAAATGAATCCGCCGTTAAGAAGTCGGGCTGATCAGGAAGCACTTATTGAAGGCCTGCTTGACGGAACCATTGATCTAATTGCCACTGACCATGCGCCACATAGTGAGTCAGAAAAACGTCAAGGAATGGAAAAAGCGCCGTTTGGCATCGTCGGCTTGGAAACAGCTTTTCCCCTTCTCTATACAAATTTTGTTGAAAAAGGGGTGCTATCACTAAAACAGTTGGTTGATTTCTTAACAAAAAAACCGGCAGATATTTTCAACTTGCCATATGGAAAATTGGCGGAAGGAAATGTGGCTGACTTAGTTCTTATTGATTGGAAACAAGAGGAGACGATTGATCCGGCTACTTTTGTATCGAAAGGAAAAAATACACCGTTTGCCGGTTGGACATGTAAAGGTTGGCCGCAAGCAACCATTGTTTCGGGCGAAGTTGTCTGGGAGAAGGAGCGTGTTCATCATTGAAAAGACAATTAATTTTAGAAGACGGAACGATTTTTATTGGCGAGGCTTTTGGAGCAAATAATGACTCAATCGGAGAAGTTGTTTTTCATACCGGCATGACCGGCTATCAAGAAATTATTACTGACCCTTCTTTTGCCGGACAAATTGTAACATTGACATATCCGTTAATCGGAAATTACGGGGTGAATCATGAAGATTTTGAGACGTTTCAACCGGCAATTAAAGGATTGATTGTTAAAGAAGCGGCTGACTACCCATCAAATTTTCGCAGTCAAATGACGATTGACACTTATTGTAAAGCAAAAAATATCCCCGGTTTGCAAGGGATTGATACGCGTAAATTAACGAGGAAAATTCGTCAATTCGGTACATTACGCGGGATGTTATGCGGGATCGATGTAAACAAAGATGAAGTGATTGATCGACTGCAACACGAAAAGGCGGCAAACGACCTCGTATCAACAGTCTCAACCAAGCAAATTTTTCCGAGTCCGGGCCGGGGCTATCGTGTCGTTTTAGTTGATTTTGGGATGAAACACGGAATACTCAGGGAATTAACACATCGAAATTGTCATGTCATTGTTGTTCCTCATAACACAACAAGTAAAGAGATACTGGCTTTTCATCCGGATGGTGTGATGTTATCGAACGGACCCGGGGACCCGAAAGATGTTCCGTATGCCGTCAAAATGGTTGAAGAATTACTCGGTCAAGTTCCGCTTTTCGGAATTTGTCTAGGTCATCAATTATTGGCTTTAGCAAATGGGGCTGATACGGAAAAACTGAAATTCGGTCATCGCGGAGCCAATCACCCGGTTAAAGATGTCAGAACCGGAAAAGTCATTTTAACGTCGCAAAACCATGGCTATGCAGTGTCACTCGATTCTGTAAAAAATACGAATCTGGAAATTACTCATATTGCGATAAATGACGGAACAGTAGAAGGGTTGAAACATAAAAAATATCCGGCGTTTTCCGTTCAATATCATCCGGAAAGCGCCCCGGGTCCGGAAGATGCCAATGATTTATTCGATCAATTTATCGAAATGATTCAAAAATGGGAGGAAGCGGGTCATGAAACGTACAGATATTAAGTCGATTTTAGTCATCGGTTCCGGTCCGATTATTATTGGGCAGGCTGCTGAATTTGATTATGCGGGTACGCAAGCATGTTTAGCTTTAAAAGAAGAAGGATATCGGGTGATCCTTGTTAATTCCAATCCGGCAACGATCATGACCGATACAGAAATTGCCGATGTCGTTTATATGGAACCTTTAACCGCTGATTTTATCACGCGTATTATTCGAAAAGAACGACCGGATGCACTCCTTCCAACATTAGGCGGACAAACCGGTTTAAATTTAGCAGTTGAATTATCCAAATCCGGTATCCTCGAACAATATGATGTCGAAATTTTAGGGACAAAATTGTCTTCAATAGAAAAAGCAGAAGATCGGGAATTGTTTCGGGAATTAATGAATGAAATTGGTGAACCGGTACCGGAAAGCATGATTGTCCATAATTTGGATGAAGCCTATGCATTTGTTAAAGAAATCGGTTATCCGGTCATTGTCCGCCCGGCTTTCACATTAGGCGGCACAGGCGGAGGGATCTGTGAGAACGAAAATGATTTAATCGAGATTGTTTCAAACGGCTTAAAATTAAGTCCTGTTCATCAAGTTTTACTGGAAAGAAGTATTAAAGGTTTTAAAGAGATTGAATATGAAGTAATGCGTGACAGCAAAGACCAAGCCATTGTCGTTTGTAATATGGAAAACATCGACCCGGTCGGAATCCATACCGGTGACTCGATTGTTGTAGCACCGAGCCAAACGTTGTCGGACAGGGAATATCAATTATTACGCAATGTTTCCTTGAAAATCATTCGTGCTCTGGAAATTGAAGGGGGTTGTAATGTACAAATTGCTCTGAACCCCAATAGTTTTCAGTATTACATCATTGAAGTAAATCCGCGAGTCAGTAGGTCGTCTGCTCTCGCTTCGAAAGCAACCGGTTATCCGATCGCTAAAATTGCCAGTAAAATTGCGGTCGGCTTAACATTGGATGAAATGATCAATCCGGTTACCGGGAAAACATATGCGATGTTTGAACCGGCACTGGATTATGTTGTAACGAAAATACCGCGGTTTCCGTTCGATAAGTTCGAATCGGCAACAAGAACACTAGGTACCCAAATGAAGGCTACCGGAGAAGTCATGGCCATTGGACGGACGTTTGAAGAATCTTTACTTAAGGCGATTCGTTCCTTGGAAGCGGGTGTTTACCATATAACAATCGATGCATTTGAAAAATTAACGAATGACTGTTTAGCAGAAAAGATTCGACAAGCGGATGATGAGCGGCTCTTTTATATCGGCGAGGCGTTAAAACGGGGCATTCATATTGATGAGATACATGAATGGAGCGGGATTGACTTATTTTTCCTGCATAAGTTTAAGAAAATCATCGAATTAGAGCAAGAATTGAACGAAAATGTTTTCGATATTGAACGGTTAAAAAAAGCGAAGGAAAAAGGTTTTTCCGATAAAATCATCGCAAAACTTTGGAATATGCCGGAGATCGATGTATATCAATTGAGAAAAAAATATGGCATTATGCCGGTTTATAAAACGGTTGATACTTGTGCTGCCGAGTTTGAAGCAACAACGCCGTATTATTACGGGACATATGAAGAAGAAAATGAATCCGTAAAAACCGACCGGGAGAGCATCCTCGTGATCGGTTCAGGGCCGATTCGGATTGGTCAAGGAGTTGAATTTGATTATGCAACGGTTCATTCTGTATGGGCGATTAAAGAAGCCGGTTATGAAGCAATCATCATAAATAATAACCCGGAAACCGTATCAACAGACTTTAGTATTTCCGATAAGCTTTATTTCGAACCGTTAACGATTGAAGATGTCATGCATGTTATTGAAGTGGAACAGCCAAAAGGAGTAGTTGTTCAATTTGGCGGGCAAACAGCGATTAATTTGGCAAATCAATTGGTCGAACATGGGGTAAACATATTAGGAACTCAATTGGAAGATGTCGATCGTGCGGAAAATCGAAAAAAATTTGAGGAAACTTTACAAATGAACAACATTCCCCAGCCAAAAGGAAGTACAGCATTAAGTATTGCTGAAGCAGTTGAAATTGCCGATGAGATCGGGTATCCGGTATTGGTTCGGCCGTCTTATGTACTTGGCGGAAGAGCGATGGAAATTGTTTATCATAAACAAGAGTTATTACATTATATGGAAAATGCCGTCAATGTGAATCCGGATCAACCGGTTCTAATCGATCGCTATATTACCGGAAAAGAAATTGAAGTGGATGCCATTTCAGATGGAACGGATGTCTTAATCCCGGGGATTATGGAACATATTGAACGTGCCGGTGTCCATTCAGGGGATTCAATCGCCGTTTATCCGTCACAAAATTTATCCGCTGCCGTAAAAGAAAAAATTGTTGATTATACTATGAAACTGGCACATTCCTTACATATTATCGGGCTTATTAACATCCAATTTGTGGTTAGCGGCGAAAATGTGTTTGTCATTGAAGTAAATCCGAGGTCAAGCCGGACAGTTCCATTTTTAAGTAAAATAACGAATATACCGATGGCCAAAATTGCCATGAAAGTCATTTTAGGAAATACGTTAAAAAACTTACATCTGCCGACCGGGCTCATTCCGGAAAAAGAAGGGGTCTATGTAAAGGTACCTGTCTTTTCGTTTGCGAAACTAAAAAATGTCGATATTTCTTTAGGACCGGAAATGAAGTCTACCGGCGAAGTGATGGGGAAAGATTACACATTAGAAAAAGCACTTTATAAAGGTCTGGTCGCTTCAGGAATGAACATGCATACGCACGGATCGGTCATATTAACAGTGGCGGATAAGGATAAGGAAGAAGCCGGTCTGTTGGCCAAAAGATTCCACCAAATCGGTTACCGGATCCTAGCAACAAAAGGAACGGCAATGTATTTAAAAACAAAAAACATTCCTGTAGAAGAAGTGGAAAAAGTAGAAAGCAGCGGCACAAATAATTTATTGGATATCATCCGAACCGGGCAAGCGCAACTCGTCATTAATACGATGACAAAAGGGAAAGAAATTGCCCGAGACGGTTTCCGAATCCGTAGAGAATCGGTGGAAAATGCGGTTCCATGTCTGACTTCCCTTGATACAGCATGGGCGATTTTAAAGGTACTTGAATCACTTGTCTTCTCCGTTGATTCAATGAAACAAGAAAAGGTGCACGCCAAGGAGATGATTGAAGTTTGAAGAAAATTGATGAAATGAAAATCGTTAGCCAGAAAGAAATTGCTAAAAATATTTTTCAATTGATTTTACAAGGAAAACTAGTTTCTGAGATTGAAAGACCCGGTCAATTTGTTCATATGAAAGTCGGAGAAGGTGTCGATCCACTTCTCCGCAGACCAATCAGTATTTGTGAGATTGATCGTGAAAATCAAAGCATGACATGTATTTATCGGACGGAAGGGAAAGGCACAACTTGGCTCAGCAAAAAACAGCAAGGTGAGTATATAAATGTACTTGGTCCGCTCGGTAACGGATTTCCGGTTCAAATGAAAAGCGGGAAGGTAGCCTTATTAATCGGTGGCGGGATCGGTGTTCCGCCTTTATATGAGCTATCGAAACAATTGAGAAAAAGAAGGGTTCAAGTCATCCATGTACTCGGCTTTCAAACAAAAAGTGCCGTTTTTCTTACTAAGGAGTTTCAACGGCTTGGTGTTACTTATATCGTTACTGATGATGGTTCCTATGGGGAAAAAGGTTTCGTAACCGATGTGTTAAAAAAACAAAATTTTGATTTTGACCGGTTATATGCCTGTGGACCGACCCCGATGTTAAAAGCGTTGGAACAAAAATTCCCGGAAAAAGAAGTGTATCTCTCATTAGAAGAACGAATGTCTTGCGGGATTGGTGCTTGTTTCGCTTGCATTAGGCCAACAAAAGATAGAGAAGACAAAAAGGGGTATCGGAAAATTTGCAGTGATGGTCCTGTATTTCAAGCAGGGGAGGTGATTTTATGAATCGATTTTCGGTATCTTTACCTGGTTTGCAACTGAAAAATCCAATCATGCCTGCCTCCGGATGTTTTGGTTTTGGTCGGGAATTTGCCGAATTCTATGATTTAAGTATCCTTGGGGCGATCATGATCAAAGCAACAACAGTTGAACCGCGTTATGGAAATCCAACACCGCGCGTTGCAGAAACGCCGGGTGGGATGTTAAATGCCATCGGACTACAAAACCCCGGACTGAAAAAGGTAATGGAAGAAGAATTGCCATGGTTAAGTCAATTTGATGTGCCAATTATTGCAAATATTGCCGGTTCAACAGTTGAAGATTATGTTTCAGTTGCAAAAGAAATTTCTGAGGCGTCAAATGTTCATGCCCTTGAACTTAATATCTCTTGTCCAAATGTAAAACACGGAGGGATCGCCTTCGGGACGGTTCCTGATGTAGCAAAGGAAGTAACGAAACGTGTGAAAAATGTATCCCGTGTGCCTGTCTACGTAAAATTATCGCCTAATGTGACGGATATTCGCTTAATGGCTAAAGCCGTAGAAGATGGTGGAGCGGACGGAATTACGATGATTAATACGTTGACAGGATTACGCTTGGATATGAAAACAGGAAAGCCGATTTTAGCCAATATAACCGGGGGATTATCCGGTCCGGCAATTAAGCCGATCGCCATCCGGATGGTCTATGAAGTAAGTCAAACAGTAAATATCCCAATTATTGGCATGGGTGGCATTTCCAGTGCGGAAGATGCCCTTGAATTTATTTATGCCGGTGCAAGTGCCGTTGCTGTCGGTACCGCAAATCTAATTGATCCGTTTATTTGCCCGAAAATCATTACCGATTTGGAACAATTATTAGAAAAATTGAATATTGATCATATTTCAGATGTTTGTGGAAGGAGTTGGAAACATGGAATATCCGGTTATCATTGCCCTTGATTTTCCTTCTGGCGCAGAAGTTTTTCATTTTTTACGTAAATTCCCGGATGAACCTCTTTTTGTGAAAGTGGGAATGGAATTGTTTTACCGGGAGGGGCCGGCTATTGTTCAGCAAATAAAAGGAATGGGCCATTCTATATTTCTTGATTTAAAACTCCATGATATTCCGAATACGGTCGGACGGGCCATGAAAGGAATTGCCCGGTTAGGCGTGGATCTTGTCACTGTTCATGCAGCCGGTGGAACCGAAATGATGAAAGCGGCTTTAGCAGGGTTGGATCAAGGAACCGGAGCCGGTCAAAAGAGGCCGAAATGTGTTGCCGTTACCCAATTAACAAGTACGTCAGAATGGCAGATACAAAAGGAACAACTGGTTTTATCAACCCTTGAACAATCCGTTTATCATTATGCAAAATTGGCTAAACAAAGCGGATTGGATGGTGTGATTAGTTCTGTTCATGAAGCCCCGATCATTAGGCATCTCGGTGAAGAGTTTTTGATTATTACACCCGGTATTCGTTTGGAAAATGATGATGTCCGTGATCAAAAACGCGTTGCCACACCTAAACAAGCGAGACAATCAGGAGCGTCAGCAATTGTCGTTGGCCGGTCCATTACCGAAAGTCACGATCCATATGAAACATATTTAAAGATTAAACAACAATGGGAGTTGATTGGTGTATGATTACCGAAACGATGGTAGCTGAAAAATTGTTAGAAATTAAAGCTGTTTCACTAAACCCGAATGAACCGTTTGTTTGGACTTCAGGAATAAAATCCCCAATTTATTGTGATAACCGGTTGATTTTAGGTTATCCGGAATTACGGAAAGAAGTTGCAAAAGGCTTAACGGGGTTAATTGAATCGCATTTTCCTGAAGTGGAATTGATTGCCGGAACTGCAACTGCCGGTATCCCACATGCTGCTTGGGTCAGTGATCTTTTAAGTCTCCCAATGTGCTATGTACGCTCAAGTTCAAAAGGACATGGGAAAAAGAACCAGATTGAAGGTCCGGTTCAAACGGGACAAAAAGTGGTAGTCATTGAGGATTTAATTTCCACAGGGAAAAGTTCAATTCAGGCAGCAAATCTTTTGAAAGAAGCAGGTTGCCGAGTTTTAGGGATCGTTTCCATCTTTACATATCAATTGATTGAGGCGGAAGAGGCATGTCGTGAAGCCAATGTTCCTTATTACTCCCTTTCTAATTTTTCTACATTAATTGATACCGCCGTCAAGAAAGGCTATTTAACGGAAGACAATGTAGCATTTGTTATGAAGTGGCGGGAAAATCCGAAAGTATGGGGAAATTAGTACGTGTTACCGGCTGACTAAAAATGTTGAGCGTGACTGATTAGCAGACGGGAATTTTTATCAGATCGGATAAATCCAAACAAAGAACAGAACAAAGGAGCCGGATAATCAGCTCCTTTTCTTTAATTTTGCTACAAGTTCAGCTTTTGGTGTCACAAAGATTGTTTGTTGATGATCATAAATAACAAATCCGGGTTTCGCTCCGTTTGGTTTTCTGACATATTTCACTTTTGTATAATCAACGGGAACCCTGCTTGAGGCACGTGCTTTACTAAAATAGGCTGCGAGAACGGCTGCTTGTTCAATCGTTTCCTCTGATGGATTTCCGCTCCGAATGACAACATGTGAGCCGGGAATATCTTTTGTGTGCAACCAAATATCTTCTTTATGAGCCAGCTTCATCGTTAAATAATCATTTTGTTTATTATTTTTTCCAACAAGAATGGAAGTGCCGTCCGCCGCCTCGTATTTTTCCAATTCCGGTTGCGTTTTTTGTTTTTTCACCGTTTTTTTCTGCCGCAAACGAATATAGCCTTGTTCGGCCAATTCTTCTTTTATTTCTTCTATATCTTTTGGAGCGGCACTCTCTAATTGTTGCAAAATGTTCTCTAAATACAACAACTCCTCTTTTGCCTTTTCCATTTGCTCCTGAACATGAATGATTGCCTTTTTACTTTTTTGGTATTTTTGAAAATACATTTGGGCATTTTCAGATGGAGTTTTATTAGGATTTAACGGAATATCGACCGGTTTATTTTCATCATAATAGTTTTCAACCGTAATTTGCTCCATACCTTTTTGAACGGCATACATATGGGCTGTTAACAATTCTCCATATAATTGATAAATCGAGCTGTTTTCCGCTTCTTCCATCGCTTCTTGTAATTTTTCGAGTTTCCCTTTGTTTTTATCGATTTCATTTTTGATCCGTTTTTCAATATCACCGCTGATTTGTTTCACACGATCTCTTTGTGCCTTGCCGAAATAATAGGCATCCAATAATTTGCTTAAAGTCGGGAATGATTTCTTTTCTCCGGGGATATGTTCTAGCGGAAACATATAAAAATATTCCTTTTGGTTTCCTGTTATCATTGTCGGTAATATTTCGTGTTTTTGCACCTTTTTCATTAAAGCAATAAATTCTTTCGGTACCGTTATCCGGTTGGCAAGCCCTGCCCGATGGACAACTTCTTTGGCAAACAACGGAGAAATTCCACTGAATTGGTAAACAAGTTGCTTGTCCAGTTTCCCGCTATTGAAGTCAATCTGTTTTAGAATATCTTCCTCCTTACAAAGAAACGGATTTAATTTTCCTTGAGCAGGTGGCCAAATATATGGTTGCCCCGGTAAAATGGCACGATACCGGTTAACTGCATAAGAAATGTGCTTAATACTATCAAGAATTACCTCTTTATCAGCATCAATTAAAATGATATTACTATGTCGCCCCATAATTTCAATAATTAAATGTTTATAGGATAAATCCCCGATTTCGTTCCTGCCTTTAATTTTAAAGATGATGATCCGGTCCATCTCTTTTTGGTAGATGTCTTCAATAATATGTCCTTCCAAATGTTTCCTTAACAACATACAAAACAAGGGAGGGGTAGCCGGGTTCTCATATTCTTCTTCAGTTAATTGGACCCTGGCATAGGATGGGTGTGCAGATAAAAGTAACTTTTCATTTTTCCCCCGGGCCCGGACTGTTAATACAATTTCATTTAAAAATGGTTGATGTATTTTCAAAATGCGTCCGCCATTTAAGACGGAAGCTAATTCATGTGTCATAACATATGTAAATAATCCGTCAAAAGACATAAATAACACCCTTTTCAAATTTTATCTCGATTTCGATTGTATACGACTACCAAGGTAAATAAACCCGATTTGCTTTACAAAATGGAATCTTTCACAAGTATAGCATTTTTTAGGACAAGGATGAATAATCTTTAATGAGAAAACAAACTGGCTTAGCGATTGACAACAATTACAATAGGGAATGGAGGAATCGATTGCGTTGAAATATCATGAGATGAGTCCCGAACAAGTGGAAAAGGCCGTTCAAACGTCTTTTAAAAACGGATTGACGAACGAAGAAATCAAAATAAGACGGAAACAGTTCGGATTCAATGAATTACAAGAAGCGGAAAAGCAATCGGCATTGCTTTTATTTTTTAGCCAATTTAAAGATTTTATGGTAATCGTTCTATTAGTCGCCACACTGATATCCGGAATCTTAGGTGAATATATTGATGCAATTGCGATCATTCTTATCGTATTTGTAAACGGGATTTTAGGCTTTTTTCAGGAACGAAAAGCAGAAAAATCACTGGAGGCATTAAAAGAACTTTCTGCCCCAATGGCAACCGTATTAAGGGGTGGTAAGTGGGAAAAAATCCCTTCTAAAGAAATTGTCCCGGGTGATATTCTCCGTTTTGCCAGTGGTGACAGGATTAGTGCGGACATCCGTTTATTCGAAATAAGCAGTTTAGAAATTGAGGAATCGGCCTTAACCGGTGAATCCGTCCCCGCAGTTAAAGAAATTGCACCAATTCATGGCGAAAATATCGGTCTCGGGGATCTGAACAATATGGCTTTCATGGGTACCATGGTGACGAGGGGAAGCGGAAAAGGGGTTGTCATTGGAACTGGTATGAAAACAGCAATGGGGCAAATTGCTGATTTATTGCAAACCGAACAAAACTTACAAACCCCATTGCAAAGAAGACTTGAACAACTCGGGAAAATATTAATTGTCGTTGCTTTGGTTTTAACTTTACTCGTTGTCGCAATCGGAGTTTGGCAAGGCCATGATTTGTATACGATGTTTTTATCCGGTGTTTCACTAGCTGTTGCGGCGATTCCAGAAGGGCTTCCGGCAATTGTAACGATCGCCTTATCACTTGGTGTGCAACGGATGATTAAGAAAAATGCGATTGTCCGAAAACTTCCGGCTGTTGAAACATTAGGCTGTGCTTCGGTCATTTGCTCCGATAAAACCGGAACAATGACCCAAAATAAAATGACGGTTACACATTTATGGGCAAATGATCAAACTTGGACCGTTTCAGGACAAGGGTATGAACCACAAGGCCATTTTACTCGAAATAATCAAACAATGAATCCTGCCCAAGATGACCATTTTTATAAATTATTGAGTTTTAGTATGCTTTGTAATCATGCAGCTTTGATAGAGGAAAAAGGTAAATATCGCGTTGACGGGGATCCGACTGAAGGTGCTTTGCTCGTTTCCGGGATGAAAGCAGGTTTGTCAAGAGATCATTTATTGCAGGAATATCGCATTATTCAAGAGTTTCCGTTTGATTCTTCTAGAAAAATGATGACGGTCATTGTGGAAGATAAAAAAGGACATCGTTTTGCAATTACGAAAGGCGCTCCCGATATTTTAATCAGCTTAAGTGAGTCAGTATATGTTGGTGGAAAAAAACAACATATGTCGCAAATTTGGACTAATAGGCTGCAAACAACGGTCGAACGCCTTGCTTCACAAGCACTCCGAACGATTGCCGTTGCCTATAAGCCGGTTCCAAACCGGTTATTCAATCATGAGGCAGAAGTGGAAAATGAATTGGTTTTTATCGGTTTACAAGGCATGATCGATCCGCCTAGACCTGAGGTGAAAGCAGCAATCCAAGAATGTAAAGCAGCCGGTATAAAAACGGTGATGATTACCGGGGACCATGTGATAACAGCTCGGGCAATAGGGGAACAACTTGGGATTTTAAATAGAGACGACTTTGTTTTGGAAGGCAGGAAGTTGGAGTCGATGTCGCTTAAGGAATTGGATGAGATTGTCGATAATGTTTCCGTTTTTGCACGCGTCTCACCAGAACATAAATTAAAAATAGTCAAAGCACTGCAAAATAAAGGCCATATCGTCGCAATGACCGGTGACGGGGTAAACGATGCCCCGGCAATTAAAGCGGCCGATATCGGTATTGCAATGGGCATAACCGGGACGGATGTTGCAAAAGAATCTTCGGCATTAATCCTACTCGATGATAATTTTGCAACAATTAAAGCGGCGATCCATGAAGGGCGCAATATTTATGAAAATATTCGTAAATTCATTCGCTACTTACTCGCTTCTAATGTTGGGGAAATATTGGTCATGTTATTTGCCATGATTCTGGCATTACCTTTGCCACTTGTTCCGATTCAGATTCTATGGGTAAACCTGGTAACGGATGGACTGCCGGCAATGGCATTAGGACTCGATCAACCTGAGGGAGATGTGATGAAGAGAAAACCAAGACATCCGAAAGAAGGTGTGTTTGCAAGGAGACTTGGCTGGAAGGTGATTTCGCGGGGATTTTTAATCGGCGTGGCTACTTTACTGGCATTTCTTATTGCATATAAACAAAACCCGGATCATTTAGAATATGCGCAAACGGTCGCCTTTGCTACCCTTGTGTTAGCCCAGTTGATTCATGTTTTTGATTGCCGCAGTGAGCATTCTATTTTTGCGAGAAATCCGTTTGGCAATCCGTATTTAGTCTGGGCAGTTCTATCCAGTGTGGTTTTAATGATTATTGTGATTTATTTTCCGCCGCTGCAAACGGTTTTCCATACCGTGGCAATTGTTCCGACAGACTGGTTGTTGATTTTGGCAATGGCAGCTATTCCAACATTTTTACTTGCAGGTTCATTATTTATAAGAAAAAAATAGAGAATGTGATATAATAACGAAAGGGAATCTGGATTCAACCAATTTCCTTTCTTTTTTATTAAGTAAAGATAAAATGAAAATCCACTAAGCGGGGCGCTCAGGACCCTTAGACGTGGTCAGACATGTGTTGCGACAGAACCTTGTACAGTTTGTCCGTCGCGAACAGGGCGCTAATCGCGCTTCTCTAATCATTTGCTTTTATGGAAAAGGTGATGTTATGGTAATGAGTATGACAGGTTTTGGCAGGAGTGAGAGAGACGGGATTGTTGTTGAAATTCGCTCAGTCAATCACCGGTATTTCGATTTCCATACCCGAATTCCGCAGCCATTACTAAAATTGGAAGAGAAAATTAAAAAAATATGTCAACAATATGTCGTACGTGGCCGTGTTGATTGTTCCATTAATATTTCCACATCCGTGCCGACAAATCGTGGATTACATATTGACTGGAATCTTCTGGACGAGTATTATCAATTCATAAACAATTTAAAGGAACGTTATCAACTAGATGAAGAAATCGGGATTACCCACTTTTTGCAACATGATGGTCTTATTTCCGTAATTGAACAAGAAGTCGTCAACCCGGAAATGGAAAATACCATTATCATTGCAGTGGAAGAGGCTGTCCAGCAATTACGGAAGATGCGGATCATAGAGGGGAAAGCTTTACAAAATGAAATTGCCAACTACTTGGAATTAATGGATTCATTTGTTCAAGAAATTTTCGAGGCGGCACCAATTGTAAAAGTTGAATATGAGGAAAAACTTCGAAAAAAAATATGCGAATATACCAGTGGTCTTTTTGATGAAACAAGGGTGCTGACAGAGGTCGCCATATTTGCAGATAAAATTGATATTTCCGAAGAGCTAACGCGTTTAAATAGTCATATAAATCAATTTCGAAAATCGCTTAACTCTATGGAACCGATTGGGCGAAAATGTGATTTTCTTGTCCAGGAGATGAATCGGGAAGTCAATACAATCGCAGCAAAAGCAAATCATGCGAATATAAGCAATAAAGTAGTTGAATTGAAAAGTATTATTGAAAAAATTCGGGAACAAGTTCAAAATATTGAATGATCCATATTTTATCGTTTATAAATATAAACCATACATAATATTAGTGTTTTTTATCAATGATTATTTATGGCAGGTGAAACAATGGAAACAGATAAGGGATTGTTAATTGTTCTTTCCGGTCCGTCCGGAGTCGGGAAAGGAACGGTAAGAAAAGCGGTATTTTCTGAGCCGGATATTAGTTTTGAATATTCTATTTCAGCAACTTCACGACCGATGAGACCAGGTGAAATTGATGGAGTCGATTACTTTTTTAAAACGAGAGAGCAATTTGAACAAATGATTCAAGATGGGGAACTGCTTGAATATACCGAGTATGTCGGAAATTACTACGGAACGCCTGTTCAATATGTAAAAGATACTTTATCAGAAGGAAAAGATGTATTTCTTGAGATCGAAGTAGAAGGCGCAAAACAAGTAAGGGAAAAATTCCCTGATGGTTTATTTATCTTTTTAATTCCACCAAGTTTGAGTGAATTGGAGAACCGGATCAAAACGAGGGGAACGGAATCTGATGAATTAATCAAAAATCGGATGCTTGTTGCTCGTGAAGAATTAAAAATGATGAATTTATATGATTATGTTATTGAAAATGATCGGGTTGATCATGCCGTAAAAAAAATAAAAGCCATCGTTATCGCTGAACATTGTCGGCGAACCCGAATAGAAAAAAGAATAAAAAAATTACTGGGGGTAGATTAAATGTTATATCCTTCGATCGATTCTTTATTGGAAAAAGTAAACTCGAAATATTTGTTGGTCACCATTGCTTCAAAACGTGCCCGGCAAATGCAAGAATTGAATGATTACCAACTAAATCATTACGTTTCCCAAAAAAATGTCGGAAAAGCATTAGAGGAAATTAACGACGGCGTTTTAGTGAAAGATGCAGAATAAAAAAGGCACCAAGGAGTTTTTTAAAAAATTCAGACGAAAGAGTCGAGCAATCGGATGTACCGGTTGCTTTCTTCCTTTTATACATAAAGAATATATAAATTTGGACGCCCAAGTTTTCTTTATTCTAACAGCACTTCCCTATTTTTATGGTATGATTGTACAAAGGTAATCATTGCTCGGGTAACATCATTCGTGACATGCAATTCATCAAAAATTGAAACAACCTTTTTGAAAAGAAACTTTCAGTGAAAAGAGGTAAAAATATGCAGAAAAAAGTATTGTTGTGTGTTTCCGGCGGAATTGCTGCATATAAAGCGGTCCAGTTAACAAGTAAACTAACGCAAAATGGTTTTGATGTGAAAGTAATGATGACAGGAAATGCGACCAAATTTGTTACGCCTTTATCTTTTCAGGCGATTTCCCGCAATGATGTATATACAGATACTTTTGATGAAAAAGACCCGGAAAAAATTGCTCATATTGACTTAGCCGATTGGCCGGATGTCATTATAATTGCACCGGCAACAGCGAATATCATTGGAAAATTGGCAAACGGGATTGCAGATGATATGGTATCGACGACTTTACTCGCTACAGAGAAACCTGTATTTATTGCACCGGCCATGAATGTTCATATGTATAATCACCCGGTTGTCCAAGAAAATATAGCACGTTTGAAATCATTCGGATATCATTTTATCGAGCCGAGTGAAGGTTATTTGGCTTGCGGGTATGTTGGCAAAGGAAGGCTTGAAGAACCTGAAATCATTGTTGAGCATGTAAAAACATTTTTTGTTCAAAATAAGCAACAATTTTTACGAGGAAAGACGGTGTTAATTTCCGCCGGTCCAACCCGAGAAAAGATTGATCCGGTTCGTTATTTATCTAATTATTCATCGGGAAAGATGGGCTATGCGATTGCCGAAGTGGCGCAACATTTGGGGGCAAATGTGATCCTTATTTCCGGTCCGGTGAGCATGAAACCGCCCGTCGGAGTACAGATCATCCGGGTTGAAAGTGCTGAGGAGATGTATGAAGCGGTTCTGCAGTATTTCGATGAAGCCGATATTGTTATTAAGTCTGCCGCTGTCAGTGATTACCGGCCGAAAAAAATCTTTCAACAAAAAATGAAAAAGCAATCACAGGAACTTGTCATCGAATTAGAACGTACAGTCGATATTTTAGCAGAATTAGGAAAAAGAAAAAACGCTCAATTTTTAATTGGGTTTGCTGCTGAAACGAATCATGTTGAAGAATATGCGAAACAAAAATTACTGAGTAAAAATGCGGATATGATCGTCGCCAATAATGTCATGCAAGAAGGGGCCGGGTTCGGAACGGATACGAATATAGTAACCTTTTATAAAGCGAACAATGAAAAGAAACAATTTCCTAAATTAACGAAACATGAAGTCGCATATGAAATTTTAAAAGAAGCATATGAAGCAAAAAAGGGCGAGTAGTATGAAAAGAATTGCAAGTGTAATCGTTGATGTACCAACCGCACAAACGGATCGGTCATTTGATTATTTGATTCCTGATGAATTAAAGGATAATTTGGAAGTGGGCATGCGCGTCATTGTCCCTTTTGGTAACAGGCAGGTTCAAGGTTTTGTTATTGCTTTTAAAGAAACATCCACCGTATCCGGTTTAAAAGAAATTATCGAACCAATGGATATTGAACCTGTTCTTAATCAGGAACTTTTACAGTTGGGGGAATTTTTGGCTAATGAAACACTTTGCTTAAAAATTTCCGCCTATCAAGTCATGTTGCCTCCTGCGTTAAAAGCAAAATATGACAAATATATAACGTTAGCGAAGGATCGAGAAATCGGGGAATTGCCAAAGGAACTGGAACCTCTCTTTTTGAAACAGAAAAAAGTAAACTGGAAAGATGCGGAAAAGCTCGTACCGGCATCCTATTTGTATCGACAAGCACGGGCAGGTTTATTTGATGTTTCATATGAAATTAAAAATAAAGGAAATAAAAAGAAAAATATTTACTATGTGCCGTTTTCGGATCAAGCTCAATTTTTAAATAAACTAAATCAATTGAACCTTACCGGTAAAAAGCAGTTACAAGTAGTGAATATATATTTGCAAGATTTTGCCCCTCATACGGTAAAAGAGATTGAAACAAAAGTTCCCAACGCCCGTTCATCATTAAATCAACTGGTTAGTAAAGGTCTGTTGAAAAAAGAAGAGTATGAGGAATATCGTGACCCTTATCAAAATAAAAAATTTCAAGAAACGAAAGCATTGCCTTTAACAGATGAACAAGAACTTGTCATCAAGCCAATTCTTGATTCGATTGAACATTCCACCCATGAAGTGTTTCTACTTCACGGTGTAACAGGCAGCGGTAAAACAGAAGTATATTTACAGTCGATTGAAAAGGTCGTGAAGAATGGAAAAGAAGCCATTGTCCTTGTTCCGGAAATTTCTCTTACCCCGCAAATGGTAGAACGTTTTAAAGGAAGATTTGGAAACAAAGTAGCTGTCCTCCATAGCGGACTATCGCTTGGTGAAAAATATGACGAGTGGCGGAAAATTCAGCGAAAAGAAGTACAAGTCGTCGTTGGTGCCCGTTCGGCAATATTTGCTCCGTTTGAAAATATCGGGATTATTATTATTGATGAAGAACATGAGACAAGTTATAAGCAGGAAGACAATCCCCGTTACCATGCAAGGGATGTGGCGATTGAACGGGGGAAAAATCATCATTGTCCTGTCGTCTTGGGCAGTGCGACACCGTCCTTGGAATCTTTCGCCAGAGCTCAAAAAGGGGTATATCACCTATTAACAATGCAAAAACGAATGAACAATTCCCAACTGCCTGTTGTCGAAATTGTTGACATGCGGGAGGAACTGAGAACGGGAAATCGCTCAATGTTTTCTACTGCTTTGTTGGAAAAAATGCGGTTGCGCCTGGAAAGATCTGAACAGATTGTCTTAATGTTAAATCGCCGGGGCTATTCATCTTTTGTTATGTGTCGAAACTGCGGTTATGTGTTAAAATGTCCAAATTGCGATATTTCCTTAACCTATCATAAAGTGACTGATCAAGTAAAATGCCATTATTGCGGTTTTGAGATGCGTACGCCTAAACAATGTCCGGAATGTTCAAGCAATCATATTCGCTTTTTTGGTACCGGGACACAAAAAGTAGAAGAAGAGCTTGGAAGAATTTTACCGGAAGCCCGGGTCATTCGAATGGATGTTGATACAACCACCAGGAAAGGATCACATGAAAAATTGTTGACAGCTTTTCAAGAAAAAAAAGCAGATATTTTACTGGGAACACAAATGATTGCGAAAGGACTTGATTTTCCCAACATTACTTTAGTGGGGGTATTATCGGCTGACAGCTCTCTACATATTCCGGATTTCCGATCAAGCGAGAGAACTTTTCAATTGCTGACACAAGTAAGTGGCCGGGCCGGGCGTCACGAATTGCCCGGAGAAGTTATTATTCAAACATATACACCTGAACATTACAGTATTAATTTTGCGAAAGAACATGATTATTTAACATTCTACCAGTATGAAATGATGATAAGAAAACGCGGGCAATATCCACCGTTTTATTACTTGGCACTGATCAATGTGAGCCATGAAAACTTGCAATATACGTATACGGTCATAGAAAAAATTACTTCATTTGTTCGGGGACAACTTGCAGACGGAAAAGGAGAAACCCTCATCCTTGGTCCGGCAGTCTCACCGATTCTAAAAATCAAAAATAGATATCGTTATCAGTGTTTGATAAAATACAAAAATGAACCGAACCTAATCTCAACATTAAAGCAGGTATTGGAACATTTTCAGGAAGATCAAGTCAAACGAGGTCTTCATATATCAATTGATTTAAATCCTTATTCAATGATGTAAATGTAAGGTGAAAGGAATGGATGAAAATGGTAAAAGTTGTTTTTATGGGTACACCAGATTTTTCCGTACCGATTCTCAACCGGCTATTAACAGACGGCTATGAAGTGATTGGTGTTGTAACCCAACCGGATCGTCCTGTTGGTCGTAAAAAAACGATGACACCGCCACCGGTTAAGATTGCGGCAGAACAACACGGCATTCCTGTTTTTCAACCGGAAAAACTGCGGGATGAAGCATCACTTCAGGCTATATTAAATTTATATCCCGATTTGGTCATTACTGCGGCATATGGTCAAATTTTACCAAAAAAATTGCTTGATGCTCCAACATACGGTTGTATCAATGTCCATGCTTCCTTACTGCCCGAGTTAAGAGGCGGAGCCCCCATTCATTATGCCATTATTCAGGGAAAAGAAAAGACAGGGATTACGATTATGTATATGGCTGAAAAATTAGATGCCGGCGACATTTTAGCGCAAACGGTAGTACCCATTGCTGAAAGAGACACGGTTGGTACGCTTCATGATAAACTTAGTGAAGCAGGGGCCGATTTATTAAGTGATACGTTACCGAAACTGTTAAACGGAGAGATTACACCAATCAAACAAGATGATCGTGAAGCCACTTTTGCCCCAAACATAAAACATGAGCAGGAAAAAATTGATTGGCATAAGACCGGAGAAGAAATTTATAATCACATTCGCGGTCTCAACCCGTGGCCGGTTGCGTATACGACATTAGACGGGAAACCGATTAAAATTTGGTGGGGCGAAAAACAGCCGCGTCCAAAGATCGAACAGCCCGGGACTATTGTTGCCGTTGAAAAGGACGGATTTATCGTGGCAACCGGAAATTCAACCGCTATTAAAATTACTGAACTACAACCTGCGGGAAAAAAACGAATGCCGGCAGCACAATTTTTACTTGGAAAACCTGATTTAGAAAGAAGTATATTGGGGGTAGAAGATGAGTAAAAAGGTAAGGGAAGCGGCTCTGGATGTCTTGGAATTTGTTGAAAAAAACGGAGCTTACAGCAATCTTGTTTTAAACAATACGATCAATAAAAACAAATATTCCAGTATGGATGCCGCCTTATTAACAGAACTTTGTTACGGAACATTGCAGCGGCAAATAACCCTTGATTTTTTTCTCAATCCTTTTATTAAAAAACAAAAGCGGATTGATTCCTGGGTACGACAATTGTTACGATTATCTGTCTATCAAATGGTCTATCTTGATAAAATACCGGATCATGCCATTATTAATGAAGCTGTTCAAATTGCTAAGAAACGGGGGAATAAAGGTATTAGCGGCTTTGTTAACGGAGTCTTACGATCTGTTCAAAGAGAAGGTGTTCCTCCTCTTGCCGCCATTCAAGATTCAATCGAACGTCTTTCAATTGAAACAAGTCATCCGAAATGGCTGGTTGAGCGATGGGTTCAACAATATGGTTTTGATAAAACAAAGCAAATGTGTGAAGAAAATGTACGGCCGGCAAAACAAACCGCTCGCATCAATGAGTGGAAAACGAATATTGATTATGTGATTGAATCCCTTGGTAAGGAAGGAATTTCGGTTGAAAAAAGCTCTTCTATTCCGGTGGCGGTAAAAGCAGATAAAGGTAATTTCGTTCACTCCCTCGCATTTCAAAACGGTTTACTAACGATGCAAGATGAAAGTTCCATGATTGTTGCGTACGTTGTGGCACCGGAAAAAGGAGAAAAAATCCTGGATGCTTGTGCTGCTCCCGGTGGAAAGACGACACATATGGCTGAAAGAATGGAAAATACCGGAGAAATTATCGCCTTAGATCTGCATGAGCATAAAGTGAAACTGATTAATCAAAATGCGGCAAGACTTGGATTAACGAATATTCGAGCAAAGCAAACGGACAGTCGCCAAATGGGGACCCATTTTGAGAAAGAATCCTTTGATCGTATATTAGTTGATGCGCCTTGTTCAGGATTCGGAGTACTGAAAAGAAAACCGGATGTGAAATATACAAAAACTGAAAAAGATATTAAAAATTTAACAAAACTGCAATTGGAGTTATTAAACCAAGCTGCCCCTCTTGTCAAACCGGGAGGAATATTGGTATACAGTACATGTACAGTTGACCAAGATGAAAATCAGAGCGTAACGGAAAAATTTTTAGCCGAACATCCGGATTTTGCAGGCGATGAAACAATTTACGAGCGGGTTCCGCAAGCGATTAGACCGTTTGTACACCATCATGAGATCGAAATTTTGCCACAGTATTTAAAAAGTGATGGTTTTTATATTGCATGCTTTCAAAAGAAAGTGTAACTTTTGAAATAGAAGGTATAAAATGGAGATAAATAAACTGGTTAAGGCATATGAACGAGGTGAAATTATGAAGGTTGTCCAACGTACGGATCGAGGAAAAGTAAGAAATCACAATGAAGATCACGTAGGTATTTTTACAAATCATTCAGGACATCTGTTGGCGGTGGTTGCTGATGGCATGGGTGGCCATTTAGCCGGCGATGTTGCTAGTAAAATGACAATTGAGTTAATTCAAGACTTGTGGGACAACAATGCGCCGAATACAGAAGTCCCGGACCAAACGGAAATGTGGTTCCAACAAGCCATTCAAGAGATCAACGAAAAAATATACACCTATGCCAACGAAAATCCTGAATGTAAAGGAATGGGCACTACTTTAGTTGCCGCTTTATGCACAAATAAATTTGTCTCTATCGCACATATTGGTGATAGCCGCTGTTACATATTAAATGAACATGGATTTCGTCAATTAACTGATGATCACTCATTAGTCAATGAACTGGTCAAAAGTGGACAAATTTCAAAAGAAGATGCTGAACACCATCCACGGAAAAATGTATTACTAAGGGCATTGGGGACAGAACCATCTGTTACCATTGACACAATTACCGTTGATTTTGATATAGGTGATTATTTGATTCTTTGTACGGATGGTTTGTCTAATAAAGTATCCGATAAAGAAATTGCCGAAATTCTTAGTTTGGATGAAAAATTGGAAGATAAGGCAGATCAATTGATTCAACTGGCCAATGATAATGGGGGCGAAGATAATATAACACTGGCAATCATACATAACAGCGAATGCGAGAAAGCAGGTGATAATTCATGCTCATTGGCAAGCGAATAAACGATCGATATAAGATCATCGAATATATTGGCGGGGGAGGTATGGCCAACGTATATCTTGCTCGTGATATGATTCTCGAGAGGGATGTAGCCGTCAAAGTTTTACGACTCGATTTAGCCAATGATGATGAACTTATTCGCCGCTTTCATCGTGAAGCACAATCTGCCACAAGTCTTGTTCATCCGAATATCGTTAATATTTATGATGTCGGTGAAGAAGACAACATTTATTATATTGTCATGGAGTATGTTGATGGAGAAACCTTAAAACAATATATCCAAAATCATTTTCCCATACCCATTGAAAAGGTCATAGATATTACACTGCAAATCACATCGGCAATTAGTCATGCACATCAAAATAATATTATCCATCGAGATATTAAACCGCAAAATATTTTGATCGATAAAAAAGGAAATGTGAAAATAACGGATTTTGGTATTGCAGTTGCCTTGACATCAACAACGATTACCCAAACGAATTCTGTGTTGGGAACGGTTCATTATATCTCTCCTGAGCAAGCTCGGGGCGGAGTAGCAACAAAAAAATCTGATATTTACTCTTTGGGCATCGTTTTATTTGAGTTATTAACAGGCAGACTTCCATTCTCAGGTGAATCGGCAGTTTCCATCGCACTGAAACATTTGCAAACTGAAACTCCTCATCCGCGAAGTTGGAATCCGTCCATTCCACAATCTGTTGAAAATATTATTTTGAAGGCGACGGCCAAAGATCCGTTTTACCGATATGACGACATTGAAGAGTTTAAAGCTGATTTACTTACTTGTCTTGACCCGTCACGTATCAACGAGCCTCCATTTGTTTTACCTGTAGATGAAGAAGCAACAAAAGTAATACCGGTTATAAAAGAACCAAAAGAATCAAAGGAAGAGCTTAAGATTGATAATGATTCGGGAAAAGATAAAGGAAAGAAAGATAAAAAGAAAAAAAAGGGAAATAAACAAAAACGAAAAAAATGGCCGTTTGTATTAATTTTCACTTCCCTACTTATTATTTTAATGGGTATTCTTGTATTAACAACAGATGTTTTTGGTGCGAAAGACGTAAAAGTTCCCGATGTTCGCAATATGAAATTAGATGATGCCATTAAAGAACTAGAAAAAGCCAATTTTGTTATCGGTGATACGATTGAAAAGCCGGATGATAAGATTCGGGAAAATTACGTCATAAAAACAAATCCAAAAGCAGGGAGTATGAAAGCGGAAGGCAGCAAAATTACGATTTATGTCAGTACCGGGAAAGAAACAATAGAAATGGAAGATTATCGCGGAGAACAATTTGACGAGGTTCAAGCATTATTAACTGAACAAGAATTAAATTTTAAAAGCATCGAGGTAAATGAAGAATACAGTGACAAGGAAGCAGGAATCATTCTTGACCAAAATCCCGCACCCGGTAAAAAGGTTGTTCCGGAAGATACCGATTTAGTTTTCACTGTAAGTAAAGGTGATCAAAGCATTTCACTAAAAGATTTAACGAATTATTCAACAGAAGATTTAAATTATTATATGAAAGCGACCGGTATCAATATAACAACGACAGAACAATACCATGATACGATTCCTAAAGGTAACGTGATTAGTCAAGACGTAAAACCCGGAACTTCTTTAAAAAAGGGTGCCACTGTCCATGTTGTTGTTTCAAAAGGAAAAGAAGAAAAACCGCCTAAAACGGTGACGATCGATATTTCCGTTGTTTATACAGGGAATCCGGAAGAAAAACAAGTACAACACGTGCAAATTTTTATAGATGATATGAATCATGACTTTTCAGTACCTTATGAAACATTTGATATGACAGAAACAACGAGGAAAAGATTTGATCTCGTGATTCAACCAAATTCAAGCGGCAGATATAAAGTTGTTATCGATAACCAAGTTGTTCAAGATCAAGTCGTTCCATATGAATAACAATTAATATAATAAAAGGGTGATGCTATGCAGGAAGGAAAAATAATTAAAGCATTAAGTGGTTTTTATTATGTGAAAACGGATGACGGTATTTTTCAATGTCGGGGAAGAGGTGTCTTTCGGAAAAATAAAATAAATCCGTTAGTCGGGGATAATGTTGAATTTATTGCAGAAAACAGGCAAGAAGGATATATTCTCGATATAAAAGAGCGGGAAAATGAACTGGTTCGACCACCAATTGCCAATGTTGATCAAGCTATTCTCATTTTTTCTGCCAAAAATCCTGATTTTAACACAACACTATTGGATCGTTTTTTAGTGTTAATCGAAGCGAACCACATTCGTCCGGTTATTGTCATTACAAAAATCGACCTTCTGAATGAACGTGAATTGGTTAACATGGAAAATTTTGTCAATGATTATAAACAATTAGGCTATGAAGTTGCCCTTGTTTCTTCAACAAAAGGAGAAGGTATGCAACAATTTTTCCCGATCCTAAAAAATAAAATTTCCGTTTTTGCCGGTCAATCCGGTGTCGGCAAATCATCTTTGTTAAATGCACTCCGGCCTGACTTGAAACTGGAAACGAATGCGATTTCCAAACATTTGGGGCGCGGCAAACATACTACTAGACATGTGGAATTATTGGAAATTGGCGGGGGGCTGGTCGCTGATACCCCCGGCTTCAGCTCATTGGAATTTAAAACCATTGAGGTGGAGGAATTGTCGTTCTTTTTTCCTGAAATGAAGGAACGTATCAATGACTGCAAATTTCGGGGTTGTCTCCATTTAAAAGAACCGGACTGTGCGGTCAAAGAAGCTGTGAAAAATGGAGATATTAAAGATTATCGCTATCAGCACTATCTATCCTTTTTAGAAGAAATCAGACAAAGAAAGCCGAGGTATGAAAAATGATCAAAATTGCACCATCGATATTGTCAGCTGATTTTTCAATTTTAGGGAAAGAAGTAAAAGATGTAGAAAAAGCCGGTGCGGATTATATCCATATTGATGTCATGGATGGTCATTTCGTCCCAAACATTACCATCGGACCGTTAATTGTTGAAGCAATAAGACCGGTCACTTCTTTACCATTTGATGTCCATTTAATGATTGAAAATCCGGAAAAATATATTCAAAATTTTGTCCGTGCCGGTGCTGATATTATATCGGTTCATACAGAGAGTTGTCGACATCTCCATCGCACCATGTATCAAATAAAAGAGCAAGGGATAAAAGCCGGTGTTGTTTTAAATCCCGCGACTCCCGTAGAAATGATCCGTGATGTTTTAACGGATATCGATTTAGTCTTATTAATGACAGTAAATCCGGGATTTGGCGGGCAAACTTTTATACCAAATGTATTAAAAAAGATTGAACAAGTGAAACGATGGAAAGATGAGCAAAATTTAACATTTGAAATTGAAGTTGATGGCGGCATTAATGATGAAACTGCAAAACAGTGTGTGGAAAAAGGTGTAGACGTGTTAGTTGCCGGTTCTTATATATTTAATAATAAAAATCGGGAACAAGCCATTGAGATGATTCGAACAAGAGTCAGTGAAGTTCAATGATCGTACATATTGTTGCCGGTGGTCCGGAACGATTCCTCCCTGATTTTGAAGAGTATAAAACTGAAACAAAGATAAAGTGGATTGGTGTCGATCGAGGAACAAATTATTTAATGGAAAGAGGCATCCATCCGGATATGGCGATTGGCGATTTTGATTCCATCTCAAAAGAGACGCTTCATGCACTGAAAGATAAGAATATACATCTTCTAAAATATCCGTCAGAAAAGGCTGAAACGGATATGGAATTAGCTTTACAACATGCTTTAAAGCTGAAACCTGAAATCATTCGTATTTTCGGTGCAACCGGCGGAAGACTTGATCATTTTTTGGCAAACATTCAACTTTTTAGTGTTTCAGCTGAAAAAGACCCGTCTATTTCCATCATGATTATTGATCAAAAAAATGAAATAGAAATTAAAAATCCCGGTACATTTGAAATAAAGAAGTCTTCTGCTAAACCATATATTTCCTTTGTTCCCGTTACAAAAATGGTCGAAAATCTGACGTTGGAAGGCTTTAAATATCCTTTGAAAAATCGTCATATTTTTTTCGGATCGACATTATGTATAAGTAATGAACTTATTTATGATTTCGGTACTTATTCATTTACAAATGGCATATTATTAGTAATAAGAAGTTGTGACGATTAGGAAAAACAAGCCTATTTTATTCATTGAAATGTACTTTTCGGATATATTGGGAATATGATAGGGATATATTCGGATAGTCATATGTCTACGGATCCTATTGTTTGTATCGGGGAGGGAATATTCATTGAAATTTTACACAATTAAATTACCTAGATTTCTTGGTGGGTTTATAAGAGCGATATTAGGTACTTTTAAAAAAGGATAAGTAAGAAAAGATCACTTACTGAACCTTTGTTGGAATGAATCTGACAAAGGTTTTTTCTTTCCATATGATTGAACTCAAGTTTTATTTAAGCAAAAATAAAAAGGACATCTTTTTGTGATGCCCTTTCTTTATTAAACACGTTCAACCTTCCCGGATTTTAGAGCACGAGCAGAAACGTATACACGTTTTGGTTTCCCGTTTACTAAAATACGAACTTTTTGTAAATTAGCGCCCCATTTACGGCGATTAGCATTCAGTGCGTGGGATCGTGCGTTACCAAAAGAAGCTTTTTTACCTGTAACAATGCATTTGCGAGCCATTTATGTCCCCTCCTTACTTAAAACCGTTATACAATATGAAAACTAATTGTTAAAGATACTAAAATACTTTACCATATATTATACAATAATGCAACAGCTTGAAAAAGTGCTTGACATCTTGTTTCCGTTCACGTTTATATTATTAAGGGACAGCTTGTCTTTTAAAATGAGGATTGTTATAGTAAAATAAATCTAGCAGTTGAAACTGAAAAGGGGGAACCTGTCATGTCCATTGAAATTAAAACAAATTACGGACATATTGAAATCTCAAATGAAACCATTGCACAAATTTGTGGTGGTGCTGCTGTAGATTGTTACGGTATTGTAGGAATGGCTTCAAAAAATCAAATTAAGGATGGAATTTCAGAAATATTACGGAAAGAAAATTATTCAAAAGGCGTCATTGTAAGACAAGAAGATGACCTTACGCATATCGATTTGTATATTATTGTTGGTTATGGAACAAAAATTTCTGAAGTTGCTCATAATGTTCAATCAAAAGTAAAATATGTACTTGAACAAACAATTGGTTTAAAAGCTGATTCTGTCAATATATTTGTCCAAGGTGTTCGGGTAACGAACCCGTAGGTAAGGAGGAAAAATTAGTGTCTATTACTATGATAGATGGGAAACGTTTTGCAGAAATGATCTTCTATGGAGCAAATCGTTTGTCTCAAAACGCTAAATATGTAGATTCTTTAAATGTCTTCCCTGTTCCTGACGGTGATACAGGTACAAACATGAATTTATCCATTCAGTCAGGGGCAAAAGAAGTTAGAAACAATATTGTGCCTCATGTAGGAAAGGTTGGGCAAGCTTTATCCAGAGGTTTACTCATGGGTGCCCGCGGGAATTCCGGAGTGATTCTATCACAGCTATTTCGGGGTTTTGCAAAAGCGATCGAAGCGAAAGAATCACTTGACATAACAGATTTTGCTGAAGCACTTAATGCAGGAGTTACAACTGCATATAAAGCTGTTATGAAACCCGTGGAAGGGACGATACTTACAGTTGCCAAAGATTCCGCAAAAAAAGCTTTAGAGGTTAGCAAAACAACAACGGACATGACTGTTTTAATGGAAGAAGTCGTTAAAGAGGCAAAAGCATCATTAAAACGGACGCCCGAACTGCTACCGGTTCTAAAAGAAGTCGGGGTTGTTGACAGTGGTGGGCAAGGTCTCGTTTTTGTTTATGAAGGATTTCTTGCTCAATTAAAAGGTGAAAAGGTTGATGAGCTGACAACTGCTGAGGTTTCAATGGATCAACTGGTCAAACAAGAACACCATAAAAGTGTGCAAGGCTTTATAAATACCGAAGACATTGTATACGGGTATTGTACCGAATTCATGGTAAAATTTAAGGATAGTAAATTGAAAAATCACCCGTTTTCAGAGGAAAAATTTCGCAATGATTTAAGTGAATATGGTGATTCTCTTCTTGTTATTGCCGATGATCAACTTGCAAAAGTACATATTCATACAGAACAACCCGGTGTTGTTCTTACATATGGACAACAATACGGTGACCTTATTAATCTGAAAATCGAAAATATGCGTCAGCAGCATACAACGATACTCGAAAATGACAAGGTGAATACTGTTCAGGAACAGCAAAAACAACCGTCAGAATACGGGATTGTAGCTGTTTCAATGGGAAGCGGTATTCGTGATCTTTTTAAAAGTATCGGGGCCGAAGTAGTGATTGAAGGCGGTCAAACGATGAATCCAAGCATCGAGGATATCGTGAAAGCTATTGAACAAGTGAATGCTGAAAAAGTTTTTATCTTACCAAATAACAAAAATATTATTTTAGCCGCTGAACAGGCAAGGGACGTTTGCGACCAGCAAGTAATTGTCATTCCTTCTAAAACAGTTCCTCAAGGGTTAGCAGCTTTACTTGCATTTAATCCGAGTGTAGATGCTGAAAAAAATGAAAAAGCAATGAATGATGCTTTGAAAACCGTAAAATCAGGTCAAATCACTTTTGCGATCCGTGATACGATGATTGATAACTTAACGATTAAAAAAGATGATTATATGGGAATTGAAGAAGGCTCCATCGTTGTATCCAATCGTGACTTAAATGTTACTGCGAAAGAATTATTAAATAAAATGTTGGATGAAGATAGTGAGATTTTAACAATCATCAAAGGTGAAGAGGCAACAGAAGAACAGACAAAAGCAATTGTCCAATTTGTTGAGGAAAAATTTCCGGAAGTTGAAATTGAAATCCATGATGGAAAGCAGCCGCTCTATCAATTTATTTTTTCTGTGGAATAATTGTTATAACCAAAGGTCCTTTATTTCGGGACCTTTTTCTTTTTGTACTCATTTACATTTGATTTTTCATATTAATATAATATGATTAGAAATGTATATAATTTATTTTATGTTGATTTTAAAGAATATGACCTACGAGGGAGGCATTCGTGTGAAATTCCGCAGTGTTTTTGATATTATTGGTCCAATTATGATCGGTCCATCCAGTTCGCATACAGCCGGTGCACTCCGGATTGGAAAAGTTGCCAGAAACTTGTTTGGTAGAAGACCCAAATGGGCACATATTCATTTATATGGATCTTTTGCAGAAACTTATAAAGGTCATGGAACAGATGTTGCCATTGTCGGGGGTCTGTTAAATTTTGATACATTTGATGATAGACTTATCAGGTCTTTTGAAATTGCCAAAGAAGAAGGACTGGATTATGCATTTTTTATCGAACAAGGGATTCCCGACCATCCAAATACCGCAAAAATTGTAGTAGGCGATGAATTGGGTGAACTTGAAGTTGTCGGTATTTCTGTCGGTGGCGGGAAGATCGAAATAGCGGAAATAAACGGATTTAAATTAAAATTAACCGGGGAAAATCCTGCCATCGTCATTCTTAACAATGATCGGTTTGGTTGTATTGCTAATGTAGCTAATATCCTGGCAAAACATGAGATCAACATCGGCCATATGGAGGTTTCCCGGAAAGAAAAAGGGAAGTTGGCTTTAATGGTGTTAGAACTTGATGAAAATATTAATAACGAGATAATGGACGAAATTCATGCATTACCGAATATCCTGCAAGTTGCGAGAATTGTAGAGTGACAGACAGCAAGAACTTACAAGAAGATAGGGGGATGTATATGCTTTTCAAAACAGTCCGTGATTTAGTTGAACTTGCGGAAAAAGAAAATAAAAAGATCAGTCATATTATGATTGAACAAGAAATGTTAGTAACAAAGAAAAGTCGTGAAGAAATTATTGCCCAAATGGATAAAAATCTTCAAATAATGGAAAATGCGGTTCAGAAAGGTTTGTCCGGGGTAACTTCACATTCCGGATTAACCGGAGGCGATGCAGTACTTTTGCAAAAATACATTGAAAAAGGTAATCATTTATCAGGAGATTTGTTACTTCAAGCGGTAAGTATGGCGGTGGCAACAAATGAAGTAAATGCGGCGATGGGAATGATTTGTGCAACGCCGACTGCCGGTAGTGCCGGGGTTGTTCCCGGAACATTGTTTGCTGTCAAAAATAAATTTCATCCGTCTCGGCAAGAAATGATTGAATTTTTGTTTACTGCAGGTGCTTTCGGGTATGTTGTGGCCAATAACTCGTTTATTTCCGGAGCGGCTGGCGGCTGTCAGGCAGAGGTCGGTTCAGCGAGTGGAATGGCAAGTGCGGCAATTGTTGAGATGGCCGGGGGGACACCAAGACAATCCGCTCATGCAATGGCCATTACGTTAAAAAATATGCTCGGGTTGGTTTGTGATCCTGTTGCAGGACTTGTTGAAGTTCCGTGTATAAAAAGAAATGCGATGGGGGCAGCCAATGCAATTGTTGCCGCCGATATGGCACTGGCAGGAATTGAGAGTAAAATCCCTTGTGATGAAGTCATTGAAGCTATGTTTCGTGTCGGGAAGATGATGCCGTCCAGTTTGCGAGAAACAGCACAAGGCGGCCTTGCCGTAACGCCGACAGCCTTAAAAATTCAAAAAGAAATTCATGCCGGAGGAGAAAAATAACGTGGGTGCAAGATTGAAACAACCGGTAAGCATGGTAAAAGGAATTGGAACGGAAGCGGTACAATTACTGGCTGATTTAAACATTTACACGGTTGAAGATTTACTCATGTATTTTCCTTACCGCTATGATGATAACCGGATTCGTGATTTGGCCGAAGTCGGGCATGATGAACGAGTCACTGTTGAAGGAAAAGTGATCAGTCAACCTTTACTTAGCTATTACGGTCGTAAAAAATCACGATTATCGATCAAGATCATGGTTGAAAATTATGTGGTCACAGCTGTCTTTTTTAACCAGGCCTATTTAAAAAACAAAATCAATATAAATGAGACGATTACTGTTACAGGAAAGTGGAATCGACACCGACAACAAATCTCTGTCATTTCTTATCACCTCGGTTCAACGATCCATACAAATGCCATTGATTTCCAACCGGTCTATTCAGTTAAAGGCAATTTAACCGTCAAAGGTTTGAAACGATTTATTCGCCTGACATTTGAGCAATTTGGAAATGAAATCGAAGAAACATTGCCCCCTCATTTGCTAAAACAATATCGTCTTTATTCATTAAAACAAGCCGTCCGGGCATTGCATTTTCCACAAAATGCATTGGATATAAAGCAAGGCCGCAGAAGGATTGTTTATGAAGAGTTTTTACTGTTTCAATTAAAAATGCAAGCTTTAAGGAAATTTGAGCGAGAAAATCAGCAAGGTGTAGAAATTCCCTACAAAAATGAATTATTAAAAAGATTTATTGCTGCATTGCCATATCCTTTAACAAATGCACAAAAACGAGTCATAAACGAAATTTTGAAAGATTTACGGTCTCCGTATCGCATGAACCGTTTGCTCCAAGGTGATGTCGGTTCCGGAAAAACAGTTGTTGCCGCCGTCAGTTTGTATGCTGCTGTTACGGCGGGTTTTCAAGCTGCATTAATGGTACCGACAGAAATTTTAGCCGAACAACATGCGAATAGTTTACAAGCGATGTTTTCTCCATTTCATATTCAAGTTGCCCTGCTTACCGGTTCAACAAAGAAAAAGGAAAGAGCAGAAATTTTGCAGGGATTACTTGACGGAACTGTTTCTATTGTGGTGGGGACCCATGCATTAATACAAGATGAAGTTAACTTTAGAAAATTAGGACTTGTCATCACTGATGAACAACATCGCTTCGGGGTGGAACAAAGACGAATTTTACGGGAAAAAGGTGAATATCCTAATTCTTTATTTTTGACCGCGACCCCCATCCCCCGAACACTTGCCATTACGGCCTTTGGTGAAATGGATGTTTCAATCATTGATGAAATGCCTCAAGGCCGGAAAAAGATTCTTACGTATTGGGTAAAACCGAATATGTTTGAGCGAGTTTTGGCGATGATGGAAAAAGAACTTCAATCAGGTAGACAAGCTTATGTGATTTGTCCGCTAATCGAGGAATCAGATAAATTGGATGTGCAAAATGCCATTGATGTACACGCCCAGCTTGTTCAATATTTTCGTGGCCGTTACCGAGTCGGGTTAATGCACGGCCGGCTCAGATCGGATGAAAAAGACGATGTGATGAAATTGTTTAGCGAGAATAAAGTGCAGATTCTTGTTTCGACAACGGTTGTGGAAGTCGGTGTGAACGTCGCTAATGCAACCATGATGGTGATCTATGATGCGGAACGTTTCGGGTTGGCACAATTACATCAATTAAGAGGCAGAGTTGGCCGCGCTGAACACCAGTCTTATTGTATTTTGTTAGCCGATCCGAAATCTGAAGTCGGGAAAGAACGGATGAAAATTATGACGGAAACAACGGATGGTTTTGTATTGAGCGAAAAAGATTTAGAATTACGTGGACCGGGTGACTTTTTTGGTAAAAAGCAAAGCGGCTTGCCGGAATTTAAAGTGGCAGATATGGTTCATGACTATCGGGCTTTAGAGACGGCAAGACAAGATGCCTATCACTTGATTGAATCCCCTGCCTTTTGGAACGATCCTGAATATCTCTATTTACGAAACTATATTGTGGAGTCAGGCGTCATGTCCGGGGAAAAACTCGATTGATTGAGAAACAGGTATTTTCGAAATGAAAGTTATGATTCTGAAGACTTATTAAATTTTTCCCTTGCATTCTATTTTTTGCTTATATATACTACTATTAGTACCTAGTCATAAAATTAGAGTGGAGTAAGTATGAGACTAAATAAAAAAGAACGACAAAGGCTCTTAAAAGAAACCATTTTGGAAAATCCATTTGTTACCGATGAAGAATTGGCTGAAAAATTTTCAGTCAGCATTCAAACCATCAGGCTGGACCGGTTAGAGTTAAATATACCTGAACTTCGAGAACGTATAAAAAATGTTGCACAAAAGAATTTTTCAGAAGAAGTACGATCTTTACCAATTGAAGAAGTCATTGGAGAAATTATTGACATCGAGCTGGATGAGCACGCTATTTCTCTATTGGATATTAAAGAAGAACATGTTTTTAAGCGAAATAACATTGCTCGTGGACATCATTTGTTTGCTCAAGCAAATTCCCTTGCCGTTGCCGTCATAAATGATGAATTGGCCTTGACGATAAAAAGTAATATTCAATTTATCCGCCAAGTGAAATTAGGGGAACGAGTTATTGCAAAAGCGAAAGTAGTAGAGAAAGAGATGGAAAAAGGAAGAACCGTTGTTCATGTGGAAAGTTTTGTGAATCACGAACTCGTATTTAAAGGTGAATTTCACATGTACCGTCCAAAACATAAAGAAGGTGTGCAAAAATGAATATAGCGATAGATGCAATGGGTGGCGATCATGCTCCTGAAGCAGTAATAAAAGGGACGCTCAAAGCAATCGAAAATTTCCCTGATTTACATATTACATTAATTGGCAATGAAAAAAAGATAAAACCATATCTTTCATCAAGCGACAGGATTCACATGATTCATACAGAAGAAGTGATTTCAGGTGAAGACGAACCGGTCCGTGCCGTTCGCAGGAAAAAAGATGCATCCATGGTTCTAATGGCAAAAGAGGTTGCAGAAGGACGGTGTAACGCTTGTATTTCTGCCGGAAATACGGGAGCGTTGATGGCAAGCGGTTTGTTTATCGTCGGGAGAATTGACGGAATTGAACGTCCTGCCCTGGCACCAACATTACCGACGATTGACGGAAAGGGTTTTTTACTGTTAGATGTTGGTGCCAATGCTGATGCAAAACCGTCTCATCTTTTACAATATGCCTATATGGGTGCAATTTATAGTGAAAAAGTGCGGGGGATAAAAAATCCGCGGGTCGGTTTGTTGAATATCGGGACAGAGTCAAAAAAGGGCAATGAATTAACTAGACAAGCATATGAATTATTAAGCGATGCAAAATTAAATTTTATCGGTAATATTGAAGCGAGAGAATTGATGAATGGTGTTTGTGACGTTGCCGTTACTGACGGTTTTACCGGCAATATGGTGTTAAAAACGATTGAAGGGACTGCATCATCTGTATTCAAAATGGTCAAAGAAGTATTGATGAGCAATTTCAAAACAAAAATGGCGGCAGCTGTCATTAAGTCTGATTTAGGAAAATTAAAAAGCAAAATGGACTACTCGGAATATGGAGGTGCTTCACTTTTCGGTTTAAAAGCACCTGTCGTAAAAGCACATGGTTCTTCGGATGAATTAGCTTTTTTCCATGCCATACGTCAAACAAGAGATATGGTAATGGGTGAAGTTCCTCTTAAAATTGCTGAAGCTGTTAAAGACATAAGTAAATAAATATTTATCTATTCAAAATGGAAATAGAGAAAGGAGCCGTTTCATGGGGAAAATTGCATTGCTGTTTCCAGGACAAGGTTCCCAGACGGTCGGAATGGGGAAAGAACTTGCTGTGAGTGACCAGAAAGTGGCGGACATCTTTTCGGAGGCTGATAAAGCACTGCAGTTTCCGCTTTCTTCGGTCATTTTTGAAGGACCAAAAGAAAAATTAACATTGACAACAAATGCCCAACCTGCGTTATTAACAACAAGTATTGCCATTTTGCAAAAGTTTACCGAGTTTAACATTAAACCTGATTTTGTTGCCGGCCATAGTTTAGGGGAATATACTGCACTTGTAGCAGCAAATGCTTTGTCCTTTACAGATGGTGTCCAAATCGTTCATAAACGTGGAGAATTTATGGAAGAGGCGGTACCGCACGGGCAAGGAACAATGGCGGCAATATTAGGGATGGACCGCGAAAAACTGACTGAAATAACGGAAAAAGTAACAGAAACGGTTGGGTCTGTTCAACTGGCTAATCTAAATTGTCCCGGACAGATTGTCATTTCAGGGACAAAAGATGGGGTCGATAAGGCTTGTGAGCTGGCTAAAGTGAACGGTGCGAGACGGGCCATTCCGTTAGAAGTCAGCGGACCTTTTCATTCCCGGTTAATGGAGCCGGCTTCAAACCGATTACATAAATTGCTGACGACTGTCAACATCCGAAATGCCGAGATTCCGGTCATATCAAATGTAACGGCAAAACCGGTCCAAGATGCAGAGGAAATAAAACAATTATTAGTTCAACAGTTGTTTTCACCGGTACTTTGGGAAGATTCCATTCGATATTTACTTGAAAATGGTGTAGATACATTTATTGAAATTGGTCCGGGGAAAGTTTTAACCGGGTTGGTGAAGAAAATCGATCGTACCGTTCATACCTTTGCAATATTTGATGAAGAGAGTATCAATCATACGGTTCGAGAACTTGAAGGAGGGAAGTCATGACTTTAGCTGGTAAAACCGCACTCGTTACAGGTGCTTCTCGGGGAATCGGGAAGGAAATTGCTTTGGAACTTGCAAGAAATGGAGCAAATATTGTCGTGAATTATGCCGGTAATACACAACTGGCTGAACAAGTGGCTGATGAAATTCGTTCAATTGGAAGAGAAAGTATAGCAATTCAAGCAGACGTGGCTAACAGTGAAGCAGTTGAACAAATGGTAAAAGAAACGGTGAACATGTTTGGCTCACTTGATATTTTAGTAAATAATGCGGGAATTACCAGAGACCAACTGCTGATGCGTATGAAAGAAAGTGATTGGGACGATGTCTTAAATACAAATCTTAAAAGCGTCTTTTTAACGACAAAAGCTGTTTCACGTCAAATGATGAAACAACGGAAAGGAAGAATCATCAATATTTCTTCGATTGTTGGCGTAAGCGGAAATGCCGGTCAAGCAAACTATGTAGCTGCTAAAGCAGGAATCATCGGCTTAACAAAAACGGCGGCAAAAGAATTAGCACCGCGTAATATTACTGTAAACGCCGTTGCACCCGGTTTTATCACAACGGATATGACTGACAAATTACCGGAGGACGTAAAACAGGAGTTATATAAGCAGATTCCCTTGGCAAGACTTGGTGAACCGAAAGATATTGCCTATGTTGTTGCTTTCTTGGCATCAGAGAAAAGCAGTTATATTACCGGTCAAACGATTCATGTAAACGGCGGAATGTACATGTAATTTTAAAGATAAGAAGTTGGAATTTTCAGAGCTTGAAAAATTTGGATACTAGGGTAAAATTTTTTTAACTTACCCTTTATATTATTTGTCTATTTATATATAATACTTGAGGGGAGGTGAAGTAATGTCGAACGTACTGGAACGTGTAACGAAAATAATTGTTGACCGCCTTGGGGTTGATGAATCAAAAGTTACACCTGAAGCCACTTTTAAGGAAGATCTTGGTGCAGACTCCCTTGATGTAGTCGAATTAGTCATGGAACTAGAGGATGAATTTGGTCTGCAATTTTCTGATGA
Organism: Caldibacillus sp. 210928-DFI.2.18; assembly: GCF_020554505.1. Classification (NCBI taxonomy): domain Bacteria; kingdom Bacillati; phylum Bacillota; class Bacilli; order Caryophanales; family Bacillaceae; genus Caldibacillus; species Caldibacillus sp. 210928-DFI.2.18. The sequence continues at coordinate 20,381 of NZ_JAJCHL010000002.1, read as the reverse complement.
AGATTCAGAAAAGATTGTTACTGTAGGAGATGCTGTATCTTACATAGAAAGTAAACTTTAATTTGGAATACTTGTTGTAAATCAATCCAAGTGATTTATAATTAAATAGTATTGACGAATACACTTCACTTGTAAAAGTGAGGTGTTTTCTATTGATTTAGGGATTTATTTTAAAAAACTCGGAATTGCAGATTCTGAAAAGTAAAGCGTGGTGCCTCTTCACAGAAACGTCATTTTTCGGTTATGATTTTAATAGTAACGATGCGTCTTTTGCGCCGTCTAAAGGAAAAAATCTTTGGCAAAAATAAAAGGTGAAAAAATATCTTTACGAGTATGACTTTGGTAGTCTAAACTTGATTGTATAAAACAAGAGGTGTAAATCAATGACAAAAATAAAACGGACGAAAGACATGAATAAAAACCAATTGGAAAATAAATTTAAAGAGTTTCAAGATAGGGTCGGTATCCATTTCCAAAATGAAGCTTTACTCGTACAGGCTTTTACCCATTCATCATATGTGAATGAGCATCGCAGAAAAAGAAGAGAAGATAATGAGCGCTTGGAATTTTTAGGGGATGCTGTTTTAGAATTAACGGTTTCCGATTTTCTCTATAAAACGTACCCGATGATGGAAGAAGGCGATATGACCAAGTTACGGGCGGCAATTGTTTGTGAACCTTCTCTTTTATCTTTTGCTCAGGAGTTAGACTTTGGTGATTTGATGCGCCTTGGTAAAGGCGAAGAATTAACCGGCGGAAGAAAACGTCCCGCATTACTTGCTGATGCTTTTGAAGCTTTTATTGGAGCCACCTATTTGGATCAAGGGTTGGAAACAGTTGTCAAGTTTTTAGAGAAGGTCGTTTTTCCTAAAATACTACAAGGTGCTTTTTCTCATGTGATGGATTATAAAAGCCAATTGCAAGAACTTGTTCAACGAGATGGTTTAGGTACACTTGAATATGAAATTCTCGCTGAAAAAGGCCCTGCACACAATCGAGAATTCGTTACACAAGTAAAATTAAATAATCAAAGCTTAGGTACGGGTGTTGGAAAATCAAAAAAAGAGGCTGAGCAAAAAGCAGCCCATATGGCGTTAACGAAACTGTCCAAAACGCCGGAATCATGACAATAGTAGTTAGGAGGGGCTAGATGTTTCTCAAACGTTTGGAATTAGTTGGTTTTAAATCTTTTGCGGAGAGAATTTCGGTCGATTTTGTTCCGGGTGTTACAGCCGTAGTAGGGCCAAATGGCAGTGGGAAAAGTAATATCACCGATGCGATTCGCTGGGTATTAGGAGAACAGTCTGCGAAATCATTGCGTGGCGGCAAAATGGAGGATATCATCTTTGCCGGAAGCGATACGAGAAAGCCGCTCAATTTTGCCGAAGTTTCGTTAACATTGGAAAATGAGGACCATTTTTTGCCGATCGATTACAATGAAGTGTGTATTATAAGAAGAATGTACCGTTCAGGTGAAAGTGAGTACTTTATTAATAAACAGCCATGTCGCCTGAAAGATATCGTCGATTTATTAATGGATACCGGATTTGGAAGGGATTCTTTTTCAATTATTAGCCAAGGAAAAGTGGAAGAAATTTTAAACAGTAAATCCGAAGAAAGAAGAACGATCTTTGAGGAGGCAGCCGGTGTTTTAAAATATAAAACACGGAAAAAGAAGGCTGAAGTGAAATTAAAAGAAGCTGAAGAAAATTTGAACAGAGTTCGGGATATCATTCATGAATTGGAAGCTCAAGAGGAACCTTTAAAAATTCAAGCCTCCATGGCAAAAGATTACTTGCAAAAAAAAGATGAATTGCAACAATATGAAATCAGTTTGTTAGTGTATGAAATTGAACAGCTTCATGAAAAATGGGAAAAACAGAAAAAGCAATTAGAAGAAAATAAAAATAAAGAGCTGGAATTATCTACGCAATTACAATCAAAAGAAGCGAATGTGACCCGGTTGCGTGATCAAATGACAGCTTTGGATGAATCAATTGATCAACTACAACATTTGTTGCTGATTACGAGTGAAGAATTGGAAAAATTGGAAGGGAAACGGGAAGTTTTAAAAGAGCGGAAAAAAAATGCCGGTCAAATTCGAACCCAGCTCAAGCAGGCAATTGATGAAGGAGAACAAAAATTAATTGCACTTGATCAGGAAATTGCCATTTTGGAGCAGCAAAAAAATGAAACCAGCACAAGATTAAATGAAGAAAAGGAGAAATTGAAGGATTTACAAAAATTATTGGCAGCGTATTCCGTTGATGTAGAAGAAAAAATCGAATCTTTAAAGAGTGACTATATTGAACTGCTGAACAAACAAGCTGCTATAAAAAATGACCATCGTCATATTACCCAGCAATTAGAGCAACTTAAATTGAAGCAAGAACGACTCCGAAATGATAACCATAAGTATATTGCCGAAAGAAATGAAATCCTTTTTAAAAAGGGTGAGTTGGAAAAACAACTTGCTAACTTGGAAAAACAAATTGACCTGACTGCCGGACAATTTCGGGATGAGCGAAATCAATTAGAGCAATTGACAAGACAATATGAAAAAGTTGAAAAAACATATTATCAAGCTCTTCAATATGTCCAACAGGCAAAGTCACGGAAAGAATTGCTGGAAGAAATGGAAGAAGACTATTCCGGATTTTACCAAGGCGTTAAGGAAATTTTGAAAGCAAAAGACCAGCTTCAAGGCATTGAAGGTGCTGTCGCCGAACTGATTAAAGTTAAAAAATCCTTTCAAGTGGCATTGGATGTTGCCTTGTCGAGCAGTCAACAGTATATTGTCGTTCAAACAGAAGAACATGCAAGACAGGCGATCAAGTTTTTAAAAGCTCATGGGTATGGACGGGCGACATTTCTTCCGTTATCTGTCATTCAACCGAAAGAATTACCAAAAAACATGCGAGAACGTCTGGAAACTCACCCAAGTTATATTGGCATCGCAGCTGAATTATTGGACTATGATCAAAAATATCAAAACATCATTCACAATCTACTCGGAAATGTGATTATCAGTAAAGATCTTCGCGGTGCAAATGATCTTGCGGCACTTTCCGGACGTCGCTACCGAATCGTTACCTTAGAAGGAGATGTAGTGAACCCGGGTGGTTCCATGACCGGGGGATCCTTAAAGAAAAATACCGGTTCATTATTAAGCCGAAAACTGGAACTTGATACCTTAAAACAAAAACTTGTCGAGATGGAAAACCAGTGTACGAAACTTGAAAAGGATGTAAAAGTAAAAAAACACCTGATGAAGGAGAAAGAAGAAAAACTGCAAACCATTCAAAAAACAGGTGAAACACTCCGTCAACAAGAATTGCAACTAAAGGATCAACTGAAAGAAATCCAGTGGAACGAAAAAAACATCCAGGAGCGGCTTACTTTATTTGATACGGAAGATGCTGCATACGATGAAGAAATATCCGGCTTGCTGGACAAAAAGGCAGCGAATGAAAAAGTACTCGAGGAAATCAATGCGAAAATTGCCGAAACCGATCAATTAATTAACGAACTATCTGAAAAGCGAAACCTTGATCAATCGAAAAAAACGGATATTACCGAAGAAATAAATAATTTAAAAGTAAATATTGCCAAGATGGAAGAACAACTTCACCATGTGCTAAATCAACTCCGGACAAATAAAGAAAGACATGAAGAAATTCACAACCAACTAAAAAATAACAAAGAAGATTTGTCACTGTTAATTAAAGAAATGGAAACCGATCATTCCGGAGAAAACAAAATTGCCGAAGAAGCGAAACGAAAAGCCATGGAAAAAAATAAAACAATTGAACTAATTGCGGAGCGGCGAAAACAGCGGCTGGAATTTCAACAAGCATTGGAAGACTTAGAGCAGGAAGTAAAGGAGTTAAAACGGCAGCATAAAGGATTGACGCAAAGTTTAACGGATGAAGAAGTGAAGTTGAACCGGATGGATGTTGATCTTGAAAATCGATTAACGACATTAAGTGAAGAATATATGTTAACGTTTGAAAGAGCAAAAGAGCAATATCCAATGACGGTTGCTTATGAGGAAGCGAAGAAAAAAGTAAAATTAATCAAGTTGGCGATCGATGAATTAGGAACTGTCAATTTGGGTGCCATTGATGAATATGAAAGAATATCAGAGCGATTAAAGTTTTTGACAGAGCAAAGAGATGATTTGCTATCGGCAAAAAATACATTGTTTCAAGTCATCGAGGAAATGGATGACGAGATGATAAAACGGTTCAGTGAAACATTTACTGCTATCAAGTCACAGTTTGATTCCGTGTTTAAGTCGCTGTTCGGTGGTGGACGAGCTGAATTGAAATTGACAATGCCGGATGATTTATTGAATACAGGCGTTGACATTATCGCTCAGCCACCGGGGAAAAAATTACAAAACTTAGGTTTGTTATCCGGCGGCGAACGGGCATTGACAGCAATCGCTCTTTTATTTTCAATTTTAAAAGTTAGACCGGTCCCGTTCTGTATTTTAGATGAAGTAGAAGCGGCCTTGGATGAAGCAAACGTATACCGGTTCGCCCAATATTTAAAACATTTCAGCAGTGAAACCCAATTCATCGTCATCACTCATCGGAAAGGAACGATGGAAGAAGCGGATGTATTATATGGTGTAACCATGCAGGAATCAGGTGTATCCAAACTTGTTTCCGTTCGTTTGGAAGATACCGCAAATGTGGGCTAAAAAACGGGAAAGGTAAATTACAGTGCTAAGGGATGTGTGGCTATGGGTTTTTTTGATAAGTTGAAAGAAAAATTGACGAAACAAACAGAAACGGTTACCGAGAAGTTTAAAGATGGATTAACAAAGACACGACAAAGCTTTTCAGACAAAATGAATGATCTTGTTGCCCGCTATCGAAAAGTAGATGAAGATTTTTTTGAAGAACTTGAAGAAGTGTTGATTCAGGCCGATGTTGGTTTTGATACAGTTTTGGAATTAGTCGATGAATTAAAAATGGAAGTGAAAAGACGCAATATCCAGGAAAGTTCACAAGTAAAAGAAATTATCGTGGAAAAATTAGTTGACATCTATGAGTCCGATGATGAACAAATTACTTCCTTAAATATTCAAGATAATGGTTTAACTGTCATTTTATTTGTTGGCGTTAACGGTGTGGGAAAAACGACGACCATCGGTAAACTTGCTTATAAATTCAAACAAGAGGGGAAGAAGGTGTTGTTGGCAGCCGGTGATACATTCCGAGCCGGTGCAATTGAACAGTTGGAAGTGTGGGGCAAGCGGGTCGGTGTAGACGTCATTAAGCAAAATGAAGGGTCAGACCCTGCTGCGGTAATGTATGATGCTGTTCAGGCTGCCCGGTCGCGTAAGGCCGATATTTTATTATGTGATACAGCCGGACGATTGCAAAACAAAGTAAATTTAATGAAAGAATTAGAGAAAGTTAAACGAGTTATTGAACGTGAAATCCCCGGTGCCCCGCATGAAGTACTGCTTGTTCTTGATGCGACAACCGGACAAAACGCAATGATCCAAGCGAAACAATTCAAGGAGGCAACTGATGTCACCGGTATCGTTCTTACCAAACTGGACGGCACAGCAAAAGGCGGAATTGTGATCGCGATTAGAAAAGAATTAAACATCCCTGTAAAGTTTGTTGGTCTTGGAGAAAAAATGGATGATCTGCAACCCTTTGATTTGGAACAATATGTATACGGTCTATTTGCAGGTTTGGCAGATGAAAACAAAGAAGATTGATGTTTCACCTTGCCCCGCATGAACGGGCACTAATCTCCTTCCTTAAGGATTAAGTCAACCAAGAAAGCAAAAGGGAGAAGGTAAGTGCCCGTAACATGCCCGATTTGGTTCAACTAACCAGGAGCTGTCCAGAAAGCCAAAAATCAACCGAACCTATTCTTTTAGCAATAAAATTTTAGAAGTTGTACTATTAGGATAGCCCCTGGAAGTTTCACCTATTCCGGATTGACATTTTCTTTTAAACTATGTAAGATTAGCGGTGTAAAGGTGTTTTGCTTAACAGTGGAGGGTGAAACAATGTTAGAAAAAACAACAAGAATGAATTATTTGTTTGATTTTTATCAAGATTTGCTCACTCCAAAACAACAAAATTACATGTCTCTTTATTATTTAGACGATTTTTCCCTCGGAGAAATTGCAGAACAATTTGAAGTCTCAAGACAAGCGGTTTATGATAACATCAAACGTACTGAAGCAATGCTGGAAGAATACGAGGATAAACTACATCTTTATGAAAAATTCCTTATGCGGCAGAAAATGTTTAAAAAACTCTCCTCCTTATTGGAAAAACATATAAAAAAAGAGGAAAGCAAGGAAATTTTTGATGTTCTAAAGGAAATACAAGAATTAGATTAGGAGGTCGACCTATGGCGTTTGAAGGACTAGCTGACAGGTTGCAGAAAACCATGCAAAAAATCCGCGGTAAAGGAAAAGTTACCGAGGCGGATGTGAAAGAAATGATGAGAGAAGTCCGTCTTGCTTTACTCTATGCCGACGTCAACCTAAAAGTCGTTAAAGATTTTATCAAAAAAGTAAGTGAACGGGCAATTGGGCAAGAGGTAATGAAAAGTCTTACCCCCGGTCAACAAGTGATTAAAGTTGTTAAAGAAGAATTAACTGAATTGATGGGTGGCGAACAAAGTAAAATTGCTGTCAGTCCCAAGCCTCCAACCGTAATTATGATGGTCGGATTGCAAGGGGCAGGGAAAACAACAACGACAGGGAAACTGGCTAATTTACTCAGGAAAAATTATAATCGAAAGCCGCTCTTGGTTGCCGCGGATATTTATCGTCCGGCCGCCATTAATCAGTTGCAAACATTGGGAAAACAGCTTACTATGCCGGTTTTTTCTCTAGGTGATCAGGTGAGTCCGGTCGAAATTGCTGCGAAAGCGATTGAACATGCAAAAGCAGAACATCATGATTATGTTTTAATTGACACAGCCGGTCGACTTCATATAGATGAAAACTTAATGGATGAATTAAAAAATATAAAAGAAGCGGTTAAACCGGATGAAATTTTTCTTGTTGTCGATGCAATGACCGGTCAAGATGCGGTGAATGTTGCAACGAGTTTTAACGATCAACTCGGTATTACCGGTGTAATTTTAACGAAACTGGACGGGGATACAAGAGGCGGGGCAGCCCTTTCAATCCGGGCCGTTACGGGAAAACCGATTAAATTTGTCGGGATGGGTGAAAAAATGGACGCGCTTGAACCGTTTCATCCGGAACGAATGGCATCCCGAATTCTTGGCATGGGTGATGTTCTATCATTAATTGAAAAAGCACAAGCCAATGTCGATGAAGAAAAAGCAAGAGAATTAGAAAAGAAAATGCGATCCGCCTCATTAACATTGGACGATTTTCTTGATCAATTATCACAAGTGCGCAACATGGGACCGTTGGATGACTTGATTAAAATGTTGCCTGGGGCTAATAAAATAAAAGGGCTTAACAATTTAAAGATCGACGAAAAGCAAATAGCTCACGTTGAAGCTATCATTCGTTCCATGACAAAGGAAGAAAAAGAACATCCGGAAATTATTAATGCCTCTAGAAGAAAACGAATTGCCAAAGGGAGCGGAAGAACAGTCCCGGAAGTAAATCGTTTGCTTAAACAATTTGAAGAAATGAAGAAAATGATGAAACAAATGAACAATATGACGAAAAAAGGCAAGAAAAAAGGCGGATTTAAATTACCATTCATGTAATATATAATTTGTTATCATCTTGCCTTTTGGAAAAAAATTTGCTAATCTATAAAAAGAATAGCTGTTAAGAAAAAATACTTTACAAACAATTTATTTCTTGCTATTATATCTACTTGTGTGAAACTATTTGGAGGTGCAATATATTATGGCAGTAAAAATTCGTTTAAAACGTATGGGAGCAAAAAAATCTCCTTTTTATCGTATCGTTGTAGCAGATTCACGTTCCCCTCGTGACGGACGTCAAATCGAAACAATCGGAACTTATAATCCGTTAACAGATCCGGCAACACTCGAAATCAATGAAGAGTTAGCCTTGAAATGGTTAAGAAATGGTGCAAAACCTTCTGACACAGTTCGGAATCTTCTTTCTAAAAAAGGTGTTTTAGAAAAATTCCATAATGAAAAATACGGTAAATAAGTGATATCATGGAAAACTTGATCGAAACTATCGTCAAACCCCTTGTCGATTTTCCTGAGGACGTAAAAATTGATGTGGAAGAAAATGAAAACCGCATTATTTACAAATTGAAAGTTAACAGTAAAGACATCGGGAAAGTTATCGGGAAACAAGGTAGAGTGGCAAAGGCGATTCGGACTGTTGTTTATGCTCATGCACATGCAACAATGAAGAAGAAGGTTTTTCTGGAGATCAGTGAATAAGGAGGGGGCCCATCAGGGAATTCCCTCCTTTTTTCGTATATAGATTAAGATCAGGGAGGAGGGGAATTTTTAACATGCAAATAATAACCACCATAACGGTTAATCAAATATTAACCGAATCAAGTAAAAAACAGTTGTTTATATCCTTTCAAGAAAGAAGACAACAATTATTAAAGGAAATCGACCAACTGAAATTTGAAATGAAGCGTATGGAAAAAATGAAAAAATACCCTGTTTCCAGCATAAATACATATTTTGAAAAAGAAATAGAGAAAAGAAAAGAGAAGGTAAAATTGCTAGAATTTCAAATAGAACAACTTGACCTTCTTCCTTTAGGCTCCGAATTAAAAGAGCGAGAGATACAAGGACTTATTGACGTTAATATTGGTGATAATTGGAATGAATCACTCCTTAACAGAAAAATTACTGTTAAAGATGGAATTGTCGTAGATATAAAATAGAGGTGATATGTTTGCAAACGTATTTCAATGTCGGCAAGATTGTTAATACCCACGGGATTAACGGAGAAGTACGAGTGATTTCCGTTACAGATTTTCCCGAACAACGCTATCAAAAGGGGGCAACCTTATATTTATTTTTACAAAATGCGAAGGAACCGATCTCTTTGACAATTAAAAATTGGCGACGTCATAAAAACTTTGATTTATTACAATTTGAAGGGTATACAAACATTAATGAAGTTGAAAAATTTAAAGGCGGATTATTAAAAATAGCGGCTGATCAATTGGACCGACTGGAAGAAAATGAATATTATTTTCATGAAATCATCGGTTGCACGGTGAAAGGACCGGACGAAAAGGAATACGGGATCATTACAGAAATCTTAACACCCGGTGCCAATGATGTTTGGGTGATTAAAGGTAAAGATCATAAAGAATACTACCTTCCCTATATTGAGGAAATTGTAAAAAAAGTGGATGTGAATGAAAAAGTAGTTTGGATTGAACCAATGGAAGGATTGTTTGATTGATGCGAATTGATATTTTAACGCTTTTTCCCAACATGTTTACAGGAGTTATCAACGAGTCTATTTTAAAAAAAGCAATGGAATTAGGAAAAGTTCAGTACCATATAACAAATTTCCGCGATTTTTCCACGGATAAACATCAAGCGGTAGATGATTATCCATATGGCGGCGGGGCAGGGATGGTTTTAAAACCGGAACCGATTTTCCATGCGGTTGAACATATTGAGAGCGTAACGAATTCATCACCGAGAGTAATTCTTCTTTGTCCCCAAGGAGAGCGTTATACACAAAAGAAAGCGGAACAATTGGCAAAAGAGGAACATCTTTTATTTATTTGCGGACATTATGAGGGATATGATGAAAGAATCCGGGAAAATCTTGTAACCGATGAAATTTCCATCGGCGATTTTGTTTTAACAGGCGGTGAATTAGCTGCAATGGTGGTCGTTGATAGTATCGTCCGATTGTTACCGGGTGTTTTAGGTAATGAGGACTCACCTGTTCTTGATTCGTTTTCAACCGGGCTTTTAGAGCATCCCCATTACACAAGACCTGCCGAATTTCGCGGGATGCGAGTACCTGATGTACTTTTATCCGGAAATCATAAGCTTATTGATGAGTGGAGAAGAAAACAATCGCTGAAACGGACGCTTGAACGCAGGCCGGATCTGTTGGAATCCTATCCGTTAACGGAACAGGAAATTGAATGGTTAAACGAATTGAAACGAAACGGTTAGTTGCAAGAAGAATACAACAAAAAAATAAAAACTTTATTGATTTACTACTATTCTGTGTGGTAATATATAATTTGTGGTTTTGGATATTGATCCATGCCTGTTATAACGATGTTCCGCTGCAGTGAATTGTTCTGTATGAGCATCTGTTGGAAGGAGTTGATTCGAATGCAAGGTATTATCGATGAAATTACAAAAGAGCAACTTCGCACAGACCTGCCTGCATTCCGTCCTGGTGACACTGTTCGTGTTCATGTTAAGGTAGTGGAAGGAAACCGGGAACGTGTGCAATTGTTTGAAGGTGTTGTAATCAAACGTCGTGGCGGCGGAATCAGTGAAACTTTCACTGTGCGTAAAGTTTCCTACGGGGTTGGTGTAGAACGGACATTCCCTCTTCACTCACCAAAAATCGTAAAACTTGAAGTGGTACGCCGTGGTAAAGTTAGACGCGCGAAACTATATTACCTACGTAATCTGCGTGGGAAAGCAGCAAGAATTAAAGAAATTCTTTAATAAAACATTGCTGCTGATGCATGAAAAAAAGAGCTTGCCTACAAGCTCTTTTTTTTCATCCTATCCACAAATTTGCTTATTTTAAAATACTTTTTTAAAATATTTAGAAGATGTTTATTGAAAATTTCCGATTGTTTAGCAACAATAACAATTTTCCTTTGACCGTAAGTTTTTAGAAAATGGGCTTTTTAAGTCTAACCATTATATTTATTCTATAAAATAGTTATAATTAAGCATACATACAATTATAGAAGCTGAAAATTTTTTTGAGAAAAGAGAGGGCGTTCATATGGCAAAAAATAGTGAATTATGGGAGTGGATAAAAATTCTCGTCTTTGCGGCTGCATTAACAGCAGTCATTCGTTTATTTCTTTTTACTCCAATTATCGTTGACGGTGAATCCATGATGCCGACATTGGAGGATCGTGACCGGATGATCGTTAATAAACTATCATACAAAATAGGTGAGCCAAAACGTTTTGATATCGTTGTTTTCCACGCATCAGAAGAAAAGGATTATATAAAACGGGTCATCGGTCTTCCCGGCGAAACCATTGAATACAATAATGATACTTTATATGTTAATGGTAAAGCGATGGACGAGCCTTATTTGGATGATTATAAAAAAGACTTGATAGGTGGAACGCTAACAGAACCTTTTACTGTAAAAGTTCCGGAAGGCTATGTGTTTGTTATGGGAGATAATCGCAGATACAGTAAAGACAGCAGACATATCGGTCCCGTACCAATTAATGAAATCCTTGGGAAAGCAAGTATTATTTACTGGCCTTTGGAAGAATTTCGTTGGATTCATTAAAGAAGTGAACAACACCAGAGACTTTGTTTAGACTGGAGGGTGAGATTATGTCGATCCAATGGTTTCCAGGCCATATGGCAAAAGCAAGAAGAGAAGTAACCGAAAAATTGAAATTAATCGATATTGTATATGAATTGATAGATGCACGCATACCTTTGTCTTCACGCAATCCAATGATTGATGAAATTATTAAACAGAAACCTAGACTTGTCTTATTAAATAAAGCAGATATGGCTGATGCAAAAAAAACGAAAGAATGGGTTTCCTATTTTCAAAAACAAGGCGTTGTCGCCATTCCAATTAATTCTCAATCGGGAGCAGGAATGGCAGCAATCGTAACAACGACAAAACAAATCGTTAGTGAAAAGTTTGATAAAATGCGGGCAAAAGGAATAAAACCGCGTGCTATTAGAGCGATGGTCGTGGGAATACCAAATTCCGGTAAATCAACGTTAATCAATCGTCTGGCCAAAAAAAACATCGCCAAAACCGGAAATACGCCCGGTGTAACGAAAGCGCAGCAATGGATTAAAGTTGGAAAGGAAATCGAACTATTGGATACGCCCGGAATCCTCTGGCCAAAATTTGAAGATCAACAAGTGGGCTTTAACCTTGCTTTGACCGGGGCCATTAAAGATACGATTTTAAACTTACAAGATGTTGCCGTTTTTGCTCTTCGCTTTCTGGAAAAAGAGTATCCGGATCGTTTAATGGAACGATATGGGTTTCATCATATTCCCGAAGAAATTGTTGAGATATTTGATGCCATCGGGACAAGAAGGGGATGCTTGGCAGGTGGAGGCATGGTTGATTATGATAAAACCGCAGAGGTGATTATCCGTGATATCCGTTCACTGAAACTTGGCCGCCTCACTTTCGAAATGCCACCTGAACAAATAAAAAAAGAGGGCCTGTCAAATGAAACAAACAATTAAAGAAATCGAAATGATTTTGCAATCTGTAACAGAACCAGATGACCCTTTTGTTAAAAAATGTCAGCAAGATGAACGGAAAGGTGTCCAAGCACTTCTCCAACGTTGGAAGAAAAAACAAGAAGAGTTAATGGCAGAGAAGCGGCGTTTTGAAAAAATGATGGTATATGAAAAAGAAGCACAAAAGCAAGGTTTCCAATATGTTGCCGGAATTGATGAAGTAGGTCGAGGTCCGTTGGCAGGTCCGGTTGTTGCTGCGGCTGTTATTTTACCGGAAAATATATTTATTTCCGGAATTAATGATTCAAAAAAACTATCAAGCAAAAAACGTGAACAGCTATATCAAGAGATTAAAAACGAGGCGTTAGCTATCGGTATCGGTGTGGTTGGAGCCGATGTAATTGACGAAATCAATATTTATCAAGCGACAAAAAAAGCAATGAATATAGCAATTAACCAATTATCAATTTTTCCTGACTTTCTTTTAATTGATGCAATGAAGATTGATACGCCTATTACCCAGCGATCATTAATAAAAGGTGATTCATTATCGGTGTCCATCGCCAGTGCATCAATTATTGCAAAAGTTTATCGTGATCGGCTAATGATGGAATACAGTAAAAAGTATCCCGAGTATCAGTTTGAAAAAAATGCCGGTTACGGAACCCGTGAACATATTCAAGCAATCCGTAAATTTGGTCCGACCCCCATTCATCGAAAGACATTCGCTCCGATAAAAGAATATATACATAACGAAAATGAAAAATAAAGAAATTGATCGGGATGATGCAAATGAACATCGATTCGATGCAATCAATTATACAATCAAACAAAAGATCGCAACTTGACCGAACTCCAGTTTTTAAACCGGGGCAAATTTTTTATGGCAAAGTCCGGTATATCGATCCTTCTAATCATGCCATTATTCAAATCGGCGGGGAAAAAATAATCGCCAATATCGAGGCTCCCCTCGACGTCCGAAAAGATTATTGGTTTGAAGTGGTTAAAACAGACGGAACCATTCAATTAAAAGTTTTGGATAATATCTCAAATAATGATGCGTTTTTATCATTTTTACATTTACCGAAAACAAAATTGATGAATGAATTTTTACAACAATGGAAACAAATGAATTTTTCGTTTGAGAGAAATGTTCTAACAAAAGTTGCCGATTGGATAAATCAAGTCAATGATATTCAAAAAGTTCTTGAGATCGTCCAACAGATGGATAAACATAATTTACCGATGACGGATGTTGTATTTCAAAGCTTATTATCCATGAAAAGCAGTTCCCCTTTATCGGTTCTTATTGAAAATTTGTATCAACAACTGAATCAAGATAGCCAGGCAAAGAACCTGCCCATTTTCCAAACCTTACAGCATTTATTGGGTAAAGATGATCCGAATATTGCTTTCTCTTTAAATGGGTCAGACGGGAATAAAATCCATCAACTTTTCCGCCAATTAAACACTTTGCTCGGCATGAACTATGAAGCATTAATAAATGGGGCAGAAATGAAAAATTTGCCATTAAAAGGTCAATTAATCCAACTATTGACGATGGACGGGCTGCCTTTACCGGTAAAAAAAGAAGCGGAACAATTATTTCACAAAATTATAGGTACACAATTAGTCAATATCGAAAGCAACGGATTACTACAAATGACTCTATCTCTTCCGCTTCCACTGGCTGAAAAAGTGATCGATGCGAATATCCATTGGCGTGGAAAAAAAACAGAAGATGGTAAATTAGATCCGAATTTTTGCCTGATTATTTTTGATCTTCAAATGCCCAGTCTGGGAAAAATTGTGTCTCGCATGCAAGTCCAAAATAGAACAATCAGCCTTTATATTTTTTGCGAAGATGACAAGATTGAACATCTTAGTCAACCATTTGTTGATTTATTAAAGGAAAACTTGAAAAAACTAAACTATCAGCTCGCTGCAATTAAATTTGAAAAAATCGATGCCAACCGGCAAACAAATTTGGGGGAACAAAATCTTATTCCACCTGTGCAATCGGGAAGCTTGGATGTGAGAATATGAAAAAAGAAGATGAACGAAAAGAAGCAGTGGTTTTAAAATATGATGAAGCAGCAAATATTGCTCCTGTTGTGAAAGCAAAAGGGAGGGGTAAAATTGCCGAAAATATTATCCGTGAAGCCGCAAAACATAACATTCCCATTCACGAAGATGCAGCACTTGTAGAATTATTAGGGAAAATCAATATAAATGAAACAATTCCCGAAGAATTATATAAAGCTGTTGCAGAAGTACTCGCCTTTATTTATCAAATTGATAGTGTTCGAGAACGTAGAAAGTAGTCATGATCAAAAGTTTTAGCCATGAAAAAAGAAACTTAAAGAAAGATATTTTTGCATAAAACTAGACATTATTTTCTGCATTATATTACAATTGGTATGCAACCTTATTTTTTTGTTTGACAGGAGGATGGAGAATGAATATTCATGAATACCAAGGAAAAGAACTTCTCAGAAAGTATGGAGTTTCTGTTCCGGATGGTAAAGTTGCATTTACAGTTGATGAAGCAGTTCAAGCTGCAAAAGAATTGAACAGTAATGTCGTTGTTGTAAAAGCGCAAATTCATGCCGGTGGAAGGGGAAAAGCAGGCGGTGTGAAAATTGCGAAAAATTTAGATGAAGTTCGTACATATGCGGGTGAGTTGCTGGGGAAAACCCTTGTTACCCATCAAACGGGTCCTGAGGGGAAGGAAGTTAAACGCTTACTCATTGAAAAGGGTTGCGATATCAAAAAAGAATATTATATTGGTATTGTTTTAGACCGTGCCACTTCAAGAGTGACTTTAATGGCATCCAGTGAAGGCGGTATGGAAATTGAAGAAGTAGCTGAAAAAACACCAGAGAAAATATTTAAAGAAACCATTGACCCGCTTATTGGTCTTGCACCATTCCAAGCAAGAAGGATTGCCTTTAATATTGGCATTCCGAAAGAGCTTGTCAATCAAGCTGTCAAATTTATGACCGGATTATACACGGTATTTGTAGAAAAAGATTGTTCCATTGCTGAAATCAATCCGCTTGTTATAACAGGTGACGGGAAGGTAATGGCATTAGATGCAAAATTGAATTTTGACAGCAATGCATTATATCGTCATCCGGATATCCTCGAATACCGCGATCTTGACGAAGAGGATCCAAAAGAGATTGAAGCTTCAAAATATGACTTAAGCTATATAAAATTAAACGGAAATATTGGATGTATGGTTAATGGAGCAGGTCTCGCCATGGCAACAATGGATATCATTAAATATTACGGCGGGGAACCGGCTAACTTCCTTGATGTCGGTGGCGGTGCAACGGCTGAAAAAGTAACGGAAGCATTTAAAATCATTTTGTCTGATAATAATGTCAAAGGAATTTTTGTCAATATTTTCGGCGGAATTATGAAATGCGATGTTATTGCAACCGGTGTCGTAGAAGCAGCAAAACAAATCGGTTTATCTGTACCGTTAGTCGTACGGTTGGAAGGAACAAATGTAGATTTAGGAAAAAATATTTTACATGAATCCGGCTTGAATATTGTTCCTGCCGAATCAATGGCAGATGGTGCACAAAAAATCGTGGAATTAGTCGGTAAATGATCATTTGGGGATTGCACGTGTAACAAACAGGACAATTGCGAAAAGTGGGGGAAAAGTATGAGCGTTTTTATTAATAAAGACACAAAGGTGATTGTGCAAGGTATTACAGGGAAAACGGCACTTTTTCATACAAAACAAATGCTGGAATACGGGACAAAAATTGTCGGAGGTACTTCACCCGGTAAAGGTGGAACGGAAGTTGAGGGAGTACCTGTTTTTAATACAGTAAGTGAAGCTGTAAAAGCTACGGGAGCAAATGCATCAGTTATTTACGTTCCGGCTCCGTTTGCCGCCGATGCGATTATCGAAGCAGTCGATGCAGAATTGGATTTAGTTATATGTATCACTGAACATATACCGGTTTTGGATATGGTTAAAGTGAAACGATATATGGAAGGGAAGAAGACACGTCTCGTCGGTCCAAACTGTCCGGGTGTCATTACCGCTGATGAATGTAAAATTGGTATTATGCCGGGATATATTCACAAAAAAGGACATGTCGGCGTTGTTTCCCGCTCCGGAACATTAACATATGAAGCCGTACATCAGTTGACTCAGGCTGGTATTGGTCAAACAACCGCTGTCGGAATTGGTGGCGACCCGGTTAACGGCACGAATTTTATTGATGTATTAAAAGCATTCAATGAAGATCCGGAAACATATGCTGTGATCATGATTGGTGAAATTGGCGGTACAGCGGAAGAAGAGGCGGCACAATGGATAAAGGCGAATATGACAAAACCGGTAGTCGGCTTTATCGGTGGCCGGACAGCACCCCCTGGAAAGCGAATGGGGCATGCCGGTGCGATTATTTCCGGTGGTAAAGGTACGGCTGATGAAAAAATTCGAGTCATGAATGAATGTGGTATACAAGTGGCTGATACTCCATCTGTTATTGGAGAAACACTAATTAACGTGTTAAAAGAAAAAGGTTTGTACGAAAAATGTAAAACCCATTAATTAAAACAAAAAGGACACCGCATTCTTGTGGTGTCCCCTATTTTTTATAAAGGAGTTGGTCAAGTGAAAGAAGTAAGTACGAGAGAGCGGTTAATTCATCTTCATGAATGTCGCGGGATTGGAGTTAAAACGATTTACAAAATGCTATCATATGATCCGACGTTAAAGTCGATCTATTTCATGAGTCCCCATGATTTACGGGAACAATTCCAAATACCCTCACAATATGTTTCGTTATTTTTTAACGATCTTCATACAAAAAATATTTCAGGAATATTATCCGATTATAATAAAAAACATATTACAATCATAACAATCGTTGATAAAGAATATCCATTTTTATTAAAACAAATTTATATGCCTCCATATGTTCTCTATTGCCAGGGAGACACCAGGCTATTGCAGAAAAAAATGATAGCGGTGGTCGGTACACGAATCCCAACTGTTTACGGACTAAACGCAACGAGACTAATCGTGAAAGAGCTGGTGGAAAAGGACTTTATAATAGTAAGCGGTTTAGCTAAAGGTGTCGACTTTGAAGCTCATAAACAAGCTATCGCTGCAAACGGTAAGACAATTGCAGTTTTAGGAAGTGGTTTTGAGCATATTTATCCTAGGGAGCATATTACTATGGCAGAAGAAATGAAAAATAAGCATTTATTATTAACCGAGTATCCGCCATATATAAAACCCCATAAATCTTATTTTCCGGCAAGAAATCGAATCATTAGCGGTCTTTCTCTTGGAACCCTTGTAATAGAGGCAAAGGAAAAAAGCGGATCGTTAATTACCGCACAATTCGCTTTGAATGAAGGAAGAGAAGTTTTTGCTGTTCCGGGTTCGATATTTTCGCCAACATCAAAAGGGACAAACTTACTGATTCAAGAAGGGGCAAAACTGGTCATGTCAATTGAAGATATATTAACTGAATTTGAATATTCCTCTGATTAAATGTACGTTTCCAGTACATTTTACATATAATCGGGTATATAATATGAAAAATGAAATTGAAAGGTTTTTCTGGGTCTAATGACTTTCTTATTGACAAATCATTAAATTATCTTTAATAATAAGTGATAGTTTATTGCTGGGAAGAAAATCCTTTCAAATGAACTTATTTTTGGAATATAAGGAGAAGGCTTTTCAAAACGTATAAACATATAATAAGAGGGAAACAAATTAATTTGGAAGTTTCTAAATTAAAAGCAGTAGCGGAAACCTCTAAGGAGGATCTATATGTCAGATTATTTAGTGATTGTAGAATCACCAGCAAAAGCAAAAACGATTGAAAAATATTTAGGAAAAAAATATAAAGTGAAAGCATCCATGGGCCATGTCCGGGATTTGCCAAAAAGTCAAACCGGGGTTGATGTCGATAATAACTATGAACCGAAATATATTACGATTCGGGGAAAAGGACCAGTCTTAAAAGAATTAAAATCAGCGGCAAAAAAGGCAAAAAAAATTTACTTGGCAGCTGACCCTGATCGTGAAGGTGAGGCAATTGCCTGGCATTTGGCACATACACTGGATCTCGATACAACATCCGATTGCCGGGTTGTTTTTAATGAAATTACCAAAGATGCCATCAAAGAATCGTTTAAGCATCCAAGACCCATTAATATGGATTTGGTTGATGCTCAGCAAGCAAGAAGAATACTGGACCGGCTTGTCGGTTATAAAATCAGTCCGTTGTTATGGAAGAAGGTTAAAAAAGGTTTAAGTGCGGGCCGTGTTCAATCGGTTGCCGTCAAACTAATTATTGATCGAGAAAATGAGATAAACAATTTTATTCCTGAAGAATACTGGACGATCAGTGGACAGTTCGAGTATGGAAATATAACTTTTCCTGCACAGTTTTTCGGGATTGGAAAAGAAAAATTGGAACTAAAGTCCGAACAAGAAGTGAACAAAATCCTATCACAATTAGATAAAAAAGAATTTCAAGTGAATTCAATTGTAAAAAGAGAAAGAAAACGAAATCCGGCACCACCTTTTACCACTTCATCTTTACAACAAGAGGCAGCAAGAAAGTTAAATTTTCGGGCCCGAAAAACGATGATGATTGCACAACAATTGTATGAAGGAATTGATCTTGGGAAAGAAGGATCTGTCGGATTAATAACTTATATGAGAACGGATTCAGTTCGTGTTTCGGAAACCGCTCAAAAAGAAGCAAAAGAGTTTATTACAGCTGAATTTGGCAAAGAGTATGCGGAACAAGTTGAAGTAAAAGGAAAAAAACAAGGGAATGTCCAAGATGCCCACGAAGCGATCCGACCGACAAGTGTGATAAGGACGCCGAACAGCATAAAAGACTTTTTGTCCAGAGATCAATGGAAACTGTATAAACTTATTTGGGAACGTTTTGTGGCCAGTCAAATGTCCCCGGCAATCATGGATACGATGACGGTGGATTTAGTAAATGGGCAAGTCGTTTTTCGTGCGAATGGTTCTAAAGTGAAGTTTCAAGGTTTCATGAAAGTATATGTCGAAGCGACAGATGATAATCAAGAAACAAAAGATATTCTTCTTCCGGATCTAAAGGAAGGCGAGGTAATAAAAAATAAGGATATCGAACCGAAACAACACTTTACCCAGCCACCGCCAAGATATTCAGAAGCCCGATTAGTGAAAACACTGGAAGAATTAGGGATTGGTAGACCTTCTACTTATGCACCGACATTGGATACCATCCAAAAAAGGGGTTATGTATCCCTTGAAAATAAAAGATTCGTACCGACAGAACTGGGTGAAATTGTCATTCAACTTATGTCTGAATTTTTCCCTGAAATTATTAATGTGGAGTTTACCGCAAAAATGGAACGGGAACTGGATGAAATTGAAGAAGGAAAAGTCCAATGGGTTAAAGTCATCGATGAGTTCTATAAAGATTTCAGGAAGTATTTAGAAAAAGCTGAATTGGAAATGGAAAAAATAGAAATCAAGGATGAATACGCAGGGGAAGATTGTGAAATTTGCGGGAACCCGATGGTAATTAAAATGGGACGATTCGGGAAATTTATGGCTTGTAGCAATTTTCCCGATTGTCGAAATACGAAACCGATTATTAAAGAAATCGGTGTTCCTTGTCCAAAATGTAACAAAGGTCAAGTTATTGAAAGAAAAAGTAAAAAAAACCGCATCTTTTATGGTTGCAGCCGCTATCCTGAATGTGACTTCTTGTCCTGGGATAAACCGGTCGCGAGGCCATGTCCAAAATGTAACGGAATGCTGGTCGAGAAAAAGATTAAAAAAGGTGTACAAATCCAATGTACGAATTGCGATTATAAAGAAAAACCACAAGAGTGAGTGTAAACTTGCTCTTTCTTTTTTTTAGTATAAGAAAGTATAAAAATACATGTAAATAACTTGGGATTAGTTTTATTGTCTAGCTCCGAGCGCCAGCGACTGAGAA